>JAFSCW010000071.1 GCA_017436605.1 Clostridia bacterium
AGGACACGGTTCATGCGAAGGGAGGTGCGCGCGTATGATGAGAGGCCCCAAGGGACACGGCGGCCCGGGCGGCATGAAGGGCAGACCCGGCGCGAAGAATCCCGGAAAGACGCTCAGGCGCATCCTCTCCGAGGTCATGAAACGCTACAAGTGGCATTATCTGCTGGTGCTTATCTGCATCGTTGTTTCCACGCTGGCCAATGTCCGCGGCACGCTGTTCACCCAGACGCTGATCGACGATTACATCATTCCGCTCTCTGCGCAGGAGACGCCGGACTTCGGTCCGCTCGGCCGCGCGATCGCCGGCGTGGCGGTGATCTATCTGATCGGCGCGTTTGCCTCCTGGCTGCAGAATTTTACGATGATTTTCGTCACGCAGGGTACGTTGCGCAACCTGCGCCTGAAGGTCTATGAGAAGATGCAGCGCCTGCCGATCAAATACTTCGATACGCACGCGCACGGCGACATCATGAGCGTATACACCAATGACATCGACACCATGCGCCAGATGGTGTCCCAGTCGCTGACGCAGCTCATCACCAGCGTGGTGACGATTGTCAGCGTGCTGGTTTCCATGATCATCCTCAGCGTGCCGCTGACGCTGGTCACGCTCGTGATGGTCGCGCTGATGCTGTTCATTTCCATGGGCCGCATGGCAAAGTCCGGCAGCTATTTTATCCAGCAGCAGCAGGCGCTGGGCAAAATGAACGGCTACATCGAAGAGATGATGGACGGACAGAAGGTCGTCAAGGTCTTCTGCCATGAGGATAAGACGCTGGAGGAATTCTCGGCGCTCAACGAGGGCCTGCGCGCGGCGTCCTGCGCGGCCAACAGCATTTCCGGCACGATCATGCCGGTCAACATCGCCATTGGCAACCTGAGCTATGTGCTGTGCGCGATTGCCGGTGGCCTGCTCGCGGTAAACGGCTATACGGGGCTGACCATCGGCATGCTGGTTTCCTTCCTCTCGCTCAACAAAAGCTTCGGTCAGCCGATCAATCAGGTTTCCCAGCAGGCGAATTCCATCGTCATGGCGCTGGCGGGCGCGGAGCGCGTGTTTGAGCTGCTCGACGAGGAGCCGGAAACGGACGAGGGCTATGTGACGCTGGTCAACGTCAGGAAATACAGCGACGGCGACATCCACGAATGCGACGAGCGCACGGGCCTTTGGGCATGGAAGCATACGCACAGGGCGACGGGCGAGACGGAGTATATCGAGCTGAAGGGCGATATCGTCATGGACGGCGTGGACTTCGGCTATACGGACGAAAAGATGGTGCTGCACGACATCAAGCTCTATGCGACGCCGGGGCAGAAGATCGCCTTCGTCGGCTCCACAGGCGCCGGCAAGACGACCATTACCAACCTGATCAACAGGTTCTACGATATTCAGGATGGCAAAATCCGCTACGACGGCATCAACATCACCAAGATCAAAAAGGACGACCTGAGAAGGTCGCTGGGCGTGGTTCTTCAGGATACGCATCTGTTCACCGGCACGGTCATGGAGAATATCCGCTACGGACGGCTCGATGCATCGGACGCGGACTGTATCGCCGCGGCGAAGCTCGCCAATGCGCATGGCTTCATTTCCCGCCTGCCGGACGGCTACGACACCATGCTCACCGGGGACGGCGCGAACCTTTCGCAGGGACAGCGCCAGCTTCTGTCCATCGCCCGCGCGGCCGTCGCCGATCCGCCGGTTCTGATCCTCGACGAGGCGACCTCCTCCATCGACACCCGCACGGAGAAGCTCGTTCAGGAGGGCATGGATAAGCTGATGAAGGGCCGAACGACGTTCGTCATCGCGCATCGCCTTTCCACGGTCCGAAACAGCGACTGCATCATGGTGCTCGAGCAGGGCCGCATCATCGAACGCGGCACGCACGACGAGCTGATCGAGGCCAGGGGCAAATACTATCAGCTTTACACCGGCGATTTCGCCGCGAACGCATAAGCGCGCAGAGAAAGAAGTACGGAAATCCGATCCAAAATCCATACAAAAAAGAACGATTGATTCAGAATCGTTCTTTTTGTATGGATAAAAACTTCGGGTTATATGAATGAAAATTTTCGACTTCGCCGGGAGATAAAGATTTCTTTGTAAAAAATGCAGAATGGGCTATGAAAAACACGGAGCATCAGATAGAATATAGACGCTGTTTTTATACAGCACTTTTTCTGATGGCAAAATAGATTGATAAAGCCGGGCAGGAAAACGCATGACCCCCAATAATGATCTGCTGAAGAAAGGAATGAACTGCTGTGCTCGAAAGAGTCTTTAAGCTCTCCGCACACAAAACCAACGTGAAGACCGAGGTCATGGCCGGCGTCACGACGTTTATGACGATGGCCTATATCCTCGCGGTCAATCCGAGCATCCTCAGCGCCGCGGGCATGGACCCGACCGCTGTGCTCCTGGCGACGGCCATCGCTTCCTTCATCGGCACCGTCTGCATGGCGATGCTGGCGAATCTGCCGTTCGTGCTCTCCGCCGGCATGGGCCTGAACGCCTATCTGGCCTATACCGTCGTCCTCGGCTATGGCTACAGCTGGCAGGTTGCGCTGCTGGCCGTTTTCGTCGAGGGCCTTATCTTCATCGCCATGTCCCTGACCAACATCCGCGAGGCGATTTTCAATGCCATTCCGCTCTCGCTCAAGCGCGGCGTTTCCGTGGGCATCGGACTTTTCATCGCGTTCATCGGCCTGCAGAATGCCGGCCTTGCGGTCGATTCCTCCACGCTTGTGACCATCACCAGCTTCACCGAGAATTTTCATACCTCCGGCGTGTGCGCGCTGCTGGCGCTTGTCGGCCTGTTCATCACCGCCGTGCTCTATGCAAAGCGCGTGAGCGGCTCCATTCTGCTGGGCATTCTGGCGACCTGGATGATTGGCATGCTCTGCCAGGCGGCAGGCGTCTATGTGCCGGATCCGGCTGCAGGCTATTACACCCTCTTCC
The DNA here is from genome assembly GCA_017436605.1 of Clostridia bacterium. Taxonomy (GTDB): domain Bacteria; phylum Bacillota; class Clostridia; order Christensenellales; family Aristaeellaceae; genus Ventricola. Next base: position 2,960 of record JAFSCW010000071.1, read on the forward strand.
CGGAGATGGGCTTCACCGATTTCAGCAGGCTGGGCCTTACCTTCGGCGAGTGCTTCAATTTCGATTTCAGCACTGTGGGCATTTTCAATTTCATCGTCATCATCCTTTCCTTCCTCTTTGTCGACATCTTTGATACCCTCGGCACGCTGATCGGCGTGGCGACCAAGGCGGACATGCTCGATAAGGAAGGACGTCTGCCGGGCATCAAGCCTGCGCTGCTTTCCGATGCGATCGCCACGACTGCGGGCGCCGTGCTGGGCACCTCGACGGTCACGACGTTTGTCGAATCCGCCTCCGGCGTGGCCGCCGGCGGACGCACGGGTCTGACTGCGATGGTGTCCGCGCTCCTGTTCCTCGCGTCCATGTTCTTCGCGCCGATCTTCACCGCCATCCCGTCGTTTGCGACCGCGCCGGCGCTGCTGATGGTCGGCTTCCTGATGGTTTCCACCGTCAATAAGATCCACTTTGACGAAAATAATCTGGAGGAATCCATTCCCGCCTATCTGACCATTCTCGCGATGCCGCTGTTCTACAGCATCTCTGAGGGCATTGCGCTGGGCGTGATTTCCTACGTCCTTCTGCATGCGGCCACGGGCAAGGGTAAGAAGGTCGCCCCGCTGATGTATGTGCTGGCGGTGCTCTTCGTGCTCAAGTACATGTTCCTGTAATCCGATCATCCAACAAGGCAAAAACAAAAAGCGGTTTTCCGGAAGCTATCCGGAAAACCGCTTTCTTTGTAAGATGATGTTGATGATCAGGGAGGAGCAGAGCCCCGCCCCTACACCCATCGTACATTTGCAGCTTTGTAGGGGAGGGGCTCTGCTCCTCCCTGATTAAGCAAAACGCCTATTCATATCTAGCCGTCAGGCAAGCCTGAAGAACTCAAGCAGCTTCTTTTCATCCGTGTTGAGGATCAGACGCTCGTCAAAGCCATGGGAACGGATGAGCGACAGCGCGTCGTCCACCCTGCCCACCGCGCTGGGGTCGTGCGCGTCGGAATTGACGATCACCGGCACGCGGTATTTTTCGCAGCATTCGAGCATCATGCGGTAGTTTTCCCGGGCGTTGACGCGGAAGGAGGATGCAGACAGCGAGCTGTTGTTGACCTCCAGCGCGACGCCGTTGTCCCGCGCGCCGCGGCAGAGCAGGTCGTAGTCCATGGGCGTCCTGTCGTCGTCGGGATGGGAGATGAAGCGCACCTTGCTGCTTGCCTCCATGCAGCGGATGGTGTTCATCGTGTTTTCCTTCTTGCCCTGGTTGGCGTAGCAGATGCTGTGCACGCCGGCGATGGCATAATCGAGATAGCCGATGTAGCGCTCCTCAAGGGAAAGTCTTCCGCCCTCAAGGACGTTGATTTCGCTGCCGTGCAGGATCCGAACGCCGTATAGCTCCTTGGGCACGGCGCTCAGGTTGGCGAAATAAATCGGGCTGCAGGTGCCGGGGATGCCGGGGCCGTGTTCGGAGACGCCCAGGATATGCAGGCCCTTTTCCGCCGCGGCCTGCGCGTTTTCTCGGATGGTGCCGTAGGCATGACCGCTGGCGAGGGTATGCGTGTGGAGATCGGCGATGATCGGGGACATGCTGTTTTCCTCCGGAAAGATCGTTAAAGGCTGTTCGCTCAGAGCTGGCCGCTCATCTGTTTGCTGATTTTCTGGCCGAACGGCGTGGCGGCGACGCCGCCGAGGCCTGTTTCGCGCAGGGAGACGTCCATCTTGTCGCCGACCTCGCGCATGGCCATGATCACCTCGTCCGGCGGCACGGCGCTGCGGACGCCCGCCAGCGCCAGATCGGCGCTGGACATGGCGATCATCGCGCCGGCGGCGTTGCGCTTGACGCAGGGTACCTCGACAAGACCGGCGATCGGATCGCAGACAAGACCCAGCAGGCTCTTGATGGCGATCGCCGCCGCATGGCAGACGGCCTGCGCGCTTCCCCCGGCGAGATAGCAGAGCGCCGCCGCGCCCATGGCGCTCGCCGTGCCGATTTCGGCCTGGCATCCGCCTGCCGCGCCGGCGATGGACGCCTTCTTGGCGATGACCTGACCGACCGCGCCGGCGATATAGAGCGCGTGCACCATGTCGGCGTCGCTGAGGTTTTCCCGCTGCTGATAGGGCAGCAGCACCGCCGGCAGCACGCCGCAGCTGCCAGCCGTCGGCGCGGCGACGATACATTTCATGCAGGCGTTGCTTTCGCCCATCTCGATCGCCTGCGCGAGGACGGAGCCGATGTATTCGCCGCAGATGGTCTTTCCGCTGGCGGCGTATTCGCGCATCTTCGCGCCGTCCCCGCCGATCATGCCGCTGGCGGAGCGCATTTCGGGGCTGTAGCCCTCTCTGGCGCGCCGGATGGCGCTGTAGAGCGTCGTCATTTTGAGAATGGATTCTCCGGGCGTGACGCCGCGCTCGACGCAGTCGCTCTTGAGAATCACGTCGAACAGATCTTCCTTTTCGCCCGCCTCCATGAGATAGGCGAGGGATTCAATGCCCATGCTCAGCCCTCCTTTTCCGCGCCGACAAACGTCACGCCGTTGATGCCGGCAATATCCAGCAGGAGCCGGATGCCCTCCTCGGGCACGGCCTTGTCCGTTTCGATGATCATGACCGCGTTTCCGCCGGGATAGTCCCGGTAGAGATTCAGCGTGGCGATGTTGACGCTGGACATGGCCAGCATCGTGGTGACGTCGCGCACATGACCGGGCTGGTCGCGGTTCTGGACGATCAGCGTCGGCAGATCGCCGGAGAAGCTCACGCGCAGGCCGTTCATTTCCACCACCATGATCCGCCCGCCGCCCAGGGACGAGGCGGTCATCGAGAGCGTTTTTCCGCTGTGCGCGGTGAGCTCAAGCCGGGCGGTGTTGGGATGCTCGCCGGGCAGGTTTTCATGAGAGAAGACGAAGCCCATGTCCGCCTGCTGCGCGATTTCAAAGCTGACGGCGATGCGCTCGTCGTCCGGCTTCATGCCCAGCAGGCCCGCGATCAGCGCGCGGTCGGTACCGTGGCCGTGTCCCGTCGCGGCGAAGGAGCCGGAAAGCGTGATCCGCGCGAGCCTTGGCGTGCCTTCGCCAAGAAGCCTGCGCGCCATGCGGCCGATGCGCACCGCGCCCGCCGTATGCGAGGAGCTGGGGCCGACCATCACCGGGCCGAGAATATCGAACAGATTCATCTGGAAATCCCCTTTATCCTTTGGTTTGAATCCGGTGCAGATTCTTCGTTCATGCTAAAAAGATGATATCAGAAAACGCCGTATGATTCAAGAAAATCCGCATGGTCTTTGCCATTGCGCGCGATTCCCTGCGATTTTCCTCTATGAAAAACAGTGCGCATGCTGTACAATAGGGCTGAAAAACACACAAACCCGGACAGGGCAAGAATCAGGAACAGGATGTGAACCATGTTTTCTCTTTCCAGCGGCGATTGCCGCCATGTCATCGTATTCGATCTGGAATGGAATCAGAGCAGCTACAACCCGAACCACCGCATGCCGCATGAGATCATCGAAATCGGCGCATGCCGCGTGGACAGGGAATATAGAATCGTCGACACCTTCAGCGCGCTGATCCGCCCGCGCCTTTATAAAAAGCTGGATAAGCACATCAAAAAGGTCACCGGCATGACCGAGGCGGAGCTGGAAAACGGCGGAACGTTTTCGGACGTCTTTGCGGATTTTGCGGCCTGGTGCGGGGAGGATACGCAGCTGATCACCTGGGGCAGGGACGATTTCCCCGTTCTGCGCAGGAACGCCGCGTTCTATCAGACCCCGATGCCGTTTGAGCCGCCGATGGACGCGCAGCTCGTCTTCGGCGGAGCGTGTCTGGGCTCGTGCCACCAGCAGATGAACCTGCATGCCGCGCTGGAGCATCAGAACATCCTGATCGAAGTCCCGGCGCACAGGGCAGTCTACGACGCGCAGTGCACGGCGGCGATGCTCAGGAGCATCGACGAGGCCGTCGCGCAGCTCGACGAGCAGAAGCGCCGGCAGATGGATGCGACCATCGCCCGGGAAAAGCGCATTGCCTCCTCGATGCTGCGTTCCCAGCCCACGCGCTATGGCTATCAGACCGATCTGCTCGCCGATGAGCAGCTGATGAACATCCCCTGCCCCAAGTGTGGCCGCAGGACGGCGTTTGATACGCCGTGGTTTGACAGCGGAAGGGAAAAGTATCTGGCGATTGCCTCGTGTCCTTCGCATGGCTTTGCCTATGGGCAGATGCACTTCAAGCGCGGAAGCAACGGCCTTCTGATCATGCATCAGCGCGTATACAGCGCCTGCGAAGAAGAGGTGCAGGATGTGCGCGAGCGCTACAGGCTCTATCTGATCACGCCCCCGCGCAAGCGCCATCACCGGCTGAACATGGAAGAGGCCGTCCGCAAAAACGAAAGCGGCAAATCAGAAACGAAGAATCAGGAAGAATAAAAAAGCGGCCTTAAGCCCAATATCATGAGATTCATAGAGGGAACAGAATAAATAAAGATCCGGAACGGGAAAACCCGATCCGGATTTTTATGCGTTTTGAAAAAGGTATCCGAAAAATATGAATCGTCAGGTGATCATCCCTTGCCTCTCCCTTTGGGAGAGGTGGCCGAACGCAGAGAGGACGGAGAGGGAAAATGAAGAACATACAAATATAAGCCCCTCTCAGTCGCCTTCGGTGACAGCTTCCCCCAAAGGGGGAGCCAAGGAAGATCAAAGTTCTTATTGCTTGAAAGAAGAAATTTATTATAGTCCCTGATTTGATCAGACCAGTCTTGCTGGCGTATAGCTGTTTCAATTTCTGCAAACAAAAATAGAGCGTATCACATGGATACGCTCCATTTACTGTTTTACGGATATCCGCCAAACAGGCGCTTTTTTGATGGTCATCGTGATGCTTGACTGTCAGTCAAGTCCCAGATGATTTTCAATTCTGGAAACGCGGAGTGCGAGCGTGTCGTCTGAGGCTTCGGAAACCTTGGCCGTCTTCTTGGCTTCAGTCCGGGCAAGGAGATAATCGCAGGATACATCCAGCGTATCTGCCAGCAGGCACAGCGTTTCCAGGCTGGGCTGACGGAGACCACGCTCATATAAACCGACGGTGTTCAGGCTTTTGCCAATCACATCCGCCAGCGCTTGTTGGCTCATATGTTTGGCTGTGCGTGCGGCTTTAAGACGCTCACCAAACTTGACCATATCTACACCTCCCAAGAAGCATGCTTCCAATTCAGGCTTATTTCGCCTGATACTTTAAGTATACGGTTGATTTTCTGAACGTCTACGGACAAAAATGATGTATTTTAAAGAATTTCACACTAATCTTTTCTTTTTCAATCGTTTGAAGGGCATAATTTTTCATATAATAATAGATTTTTTGGCAGGTTATAAATTCCGCAAAAAGCTTTGACCAACGGAATAAAGGTGATATAATTATCGTATATCACGCTTGGATGCGGATAAAAGCTATCAAATTTCGGGAGAAAAGACATGAACGGAAAAGAGGCGGCATCGGGTAAGGAAAACATCGTCATGCGCGCGCTGTATCTGATGGCGATCGTGTTCGTCGTCGACGGCCATACGACGCTGGGCGACATGTTCGATATGAGCAGCCTGTTTCGGTATTATTCGTTCCATCTGATGCTCTTTGCCTTTGGCGCGGGCTATTTTTTCCGCATCCGCGGCAGCGTCGCGCAGGATATCCTCGCGCGGGCAAAGCGCCTGCTTGTGCCGCTGTATGTATGGAACCTGATTTACGGCCTGGGCGCGGCGTTTCTGCGGCGCTTCGGCGGGTTTGAAATCGGCGCGCCGGTCTCTGCCTATACGCTGCTGCTTGCGCCCCTTGCGGACGGCGAGCACTTCGTGTGGAATCTGGGATCGTGGTTCATCTTCCCGCTGTTCCTTGCTCAGGTTCTGTATATGCTCCTTCGCCGCGTGGCGCGCCTTTGGAAGGACAGGGAGGAAATCACCTTTTCCCTGTGCCTGCTGCTCGGCTGCGCTGCGGTGGAAATCTGCCGCGCGGGCAGGCAGGAACTGCTGCCTCTCTTCCTGCTCAGGACGCTGATTCTCCTGCCGGGCTATGCGGGCGGCGTACTCTACAGGCGCAGGCTTGAAAAGCACGATAACCTGCCGACTGTGCCCTATCTGCTTGTGATCGTCATCCTGCGCGCGCTTTTGTGCGTCCGCTATGAAAACCTGGCCTATCTGCTCTCCTCGTGCACGTATTTTGACTGCGGAGCCTTCGGCGTATACTTTGGCGGCGCGCTGGCGATTGCGTTTTATCTGCGCATCGCGAGGCTCATTGCGCCGTATGTCGCCAGGAGCAGGCTGGCGCTTTCCATCAGTCGGCATACGTTTGACATCATGATGCACCATTTCATGGCTTTCTTTGCGGTTAACGCCGTGTTCCTCGTTTTCAATATGCTGGAAATCGGCGCGGCGGATTTTTCCGTCAGGTCCTTCCGCGCGGCGTACGACTACAATTACGCGCCCGGCGGACGCACGGAATGGAACGTGCTGTATCTGATCGCCGGCCTTATCCTGCCGCTGGCGGTCGCGTTTGTCTCAGAAAAAATCCGGGATGCGTTCCTGTGCGCGCTGCGCCGGATCAGAAAATAAACGGGGATAACCTGCCGAATCGCAATACAGCGATGCCTCTCCCAAAAAGAATGAGGCGTCGTTTTTTTTGTGTCCGCCTCGCACCCGGGCCGGATATAAGCGGGGCCGGAGAACACCTGAAGAAAAGGGAGAAAGAATATCGTCAGGTCGGGTCATATTATCAGGAGAATACGAAAAAAGACCGGAAGGGCAGGAAAAGCAGCGATGACGAAGGACATCCGATATGTCGGCGTATATGACCGCGAGATCGACCTGTTCGAGGGACAGTATCCCGCTGAGGACGGCATTACCTATAATTCCTACGCGATCATGGATGAGAAGATCGCCGTGATGGACGCGGTGGACAGGCGCTTTGCCGGGCAGTGGCTTGAGCATATCGGGCGCGCGCTTGGCGGCGGAAGGCCGGATTATCTGATCGTGCAGCACATGGAGCCGGATCATTCCGCGGGCGTCACGGCGTTCATGGAGGCGTATCCCGGGGCCGTGATTGTCGCGTCTGCGAAGGCGTTTGCGATGATGAAGACCTTCTTCGGAGAGGATTACGCCGCGCGCAGGATCGTCGTCGGGGAGGGCGATACGCTCTGCCTGGGCAAGCGGGAGCTGACCTTTGTCGCCGCGCCGATGATCCACTGGCCGGAGGTCATCATGACCTGGGACGCCCATGACCGGGTCTTTTTCAGCGCGGACGCCTTCGGCAGGTTCGGCGCGATCGGCGATGGGACGGACTGGGCGCAGGAGGCGAGGCGCTATTACATCGGCATCGTCGGCAAATACGGCGCGCAGGTACAGGCGCTGCTCAAAAAGATCGAAGGGCTTGGCATCAGGGCGATCTGTCCGCTGCATGGCCCGGTGATCGAAGACGATCTGAGCCGCTGTCTTGCGCTGTATGATACATGGTCCGCCTATCGCAGCGAGGAGAGCGGGGTGACCATCGCCTATACCTCCATCTACGGGAACACGAAAAAGGCGGTTTCTCTCCTTGCCCGCATGCTGCGGGAAAGCGGCGTGCCCGTCGCCGTGCACGACCTCGCCCGCTGCGATCAGTTTTCAGCCGTCGCGGACGCCTTCCGTTACGATCGGCTCATACTGGCGGCGACGACCTATAACGCCGGCGTCTTTCCCTCCATGCGGACGTTTCTTCATCACCTTGAGGAGCGCAATTTCCGCAGCCGCCGGGTGGGTTTTGTGGAAAACGGCACATGGGCGCCGGCGGCAGCGAAGGTCATGCGCGGGCTGCTGGCGCCCTGCCGCGATCTTGCGTTTGCGGATACGACCGTGAGGATCGTCTCCGCGCTTTCCGGGGAGAGCCTGGCGCAGCTGCAGGCGCTCGCCGATGAAATGAAGGCCTGACGCAAAGAAACCATTTTTTGCAGTTTTGCAATATTGTAGGGGAGGGGCTCTGCTCCTCCCGTTTTTTTTGCAGAAGACAATTTTTGATCCTCTGGCGGGCGGAGCAGAGCCCCGCCCCTACATGTCTGTTTGTTTTTTCCTTGTATTTCCAGGTTTATTTTTTGGAAATTCCACCGGGAAAATTACCGTATTGTGCCCTGCGCGTATAGCTTTTTATCGATTCTTTTGCTATAATATCCCGGATAATGGTTGCATATGCGCTTATGCAGCCATGGATATGCTTTGAACATGATCAACATATGAAAGGTCGATGAAATCTTATGAAGAAAATGATTCTGATTCTGACGGCGCTGTGCCTGATGCTTTTGCTTGGCTGCGCCGCTGCCGAGGACAACGCCGCCCCCGCGGCCGAGCAGGAGAAGACCGTAAGCGTCGGCGACGTCGTGGTCTTTGGTTCCTATGAGCAGGACAACGTGACCGACAACGGCGCCGAGCCGCTGGAATGGACCGTTCTGGACGTTCAGGACGGCGAGGCGCTTCTGCTGACCTGCTATGCGATTGACAGCATCAACTATCACCCCGGCCACCGCGAGAAGGAATTCCCGACCTGGGCGAGATCCTTCGTGCGCGGATGGCTCAACGGCGATTTCATGAACGCCGCCTTCACCGCCGAGGAGCAGGCTGCAATCAAGACCAAGCTGCTGACCAACCCGACCTATAAGCAGAACGCCGGCGGCAAGGACACCGAGGACAAGGTCTTCTTCCTCGCGCGTCACGACATCGAGACGTACTTCCCGACCCTCGAATCCCGCATGTGCCTGCCGACCGAGTATGCCGTCGCGCAGGGCGCGTGGGTTTCCAGCAAGTACACCATCGACGGCAAGCCCTGCACCTGGTGGTGGCTGCGCACTCCGGGCTACTACAGGAGCTGCGCGTCCAGCGTCCGCACCCGCGGCACGATCACCAGCAACCGCGTCTATGACAATTCCGGCGCCGTCCGCCCGGCGATCTGGGTGGACGTCACCGCGCTGTAAAAGAAACGAAGAAATACGAAAGGAATACGCAGCGCATGAAAAGGCTTATCTGTATCACGCTCCTGCTCATGACGATGGTTTCCTGCGCGCTGGCGGAGGGGAAAAAGGCGCTGGATCTCGATCACCTGACGCCGGGCAGCGTGCCGCTTGAGGAGGGTTTCCTTTCGGCCAACGAGTATAAGGACGATACGATCCACGTCACCTGGGAGGAGCAGACCTACAACAAGCAGCTGTGCCACATCATCCGCATCAAGATCGAGGATCCCTCCCAGATCCGCACCTGCATGAGCCGCGACCGCTATGAGGATCGCGCCTATGTCAAGGCGGAAACCATGGCCGAGCACGTCAACGCGATTGCCGCGGTCAACGGCGACTTCTTCAAGTACTACTACGACTTCGGCTATGTCGTGCGCCAGGGCGTCGAATACCGCAAGGCATGCGACGGCACGCGCGACGTGCTGCTGATCGACGACATGGGCGATTTCCACCATGTGCTCATGGCGACGAACGAATCGCTCGACGCGTTTCTTGAAAACGAATTCCCCAAGGACAGAAAGGTGATCAATTCCTTCACCTTCGGCCCGGTGCTGGTGATCGACGGAAAGCCCTTCACCGAGACGATCACGGATCTTTATCAGTCCCGCTACAAGATGCAGCGCGCGGCGATCGTTCAGCTCGATACGCTCGAGTACGCGATCGTCGAGGTCGACGGCAAGTCGGATGCGTCCTACGGCATGAAGATGGAGGACTTCGGCGCGTATATCGCGGAGCTCTTCCCGGACTGCAAGCTCGCCTTCAACCTCGACGGCGGCGGATCGACGAACGTGATCTTCAACAACAAGCGCATCCACAGGAATCCGGATCTGCGCAAGATCTCCGACATCCTCTACTTCGCCTCCGCACACGACGCCGAGTAAACGCAACACACAACGGGAGACATTCATGATCAGCTTCGGACCCATTCATATCTATCCCTACGGCCTGTGCATCGCGGTTTCTGCCGCGCTTGCGCTGCTGCTCGCAGGAAAGCGCCTTCGCGCGCAGGGCATGAAGGAAGAGACGCTTTCCGTCTTCGCCGTGCTTGGCCTGCCGCTTGCCTTCCTCTTTGCCAGGCTCCTTTACTGCCTGATCTGCATCGACGGCTTTGAGCGCCAGGGGATTTTCTATCTCTTTGATTTCACCGCGGGCGGCTATACGATGTACGGCGCGATCCTCGGCGGCTGCCTCGCCGCCCTGCTGACCGCGCGGCATACGGCGCAGTCCTTTGCCCGGATCGCCGATGCGCTCGCCGCGCCCGCCGCGCTGGTGATCGCGGCCGGCCGCATGGCCGAGGGCCTCGTCGGCCAGGGCTACGGCTGGTACATCGAGGACTGGTTCGATCCCTATATGGAGATGAGCCTTTTCCATCTTGAAAACTACGACTGGCTGCTGCGCTTCCCCTTCGGCACGCCGGATATGTACGGCGAGTGGTGCTGGGCGATCTACGTCGTGGAGGCCGTTCTCGCGCTTTTCATCTTCGCGCTGTCGCTGCGTATCGATGAAAGGCGCCCGGGTGAAACCGCCATGTATGCGCTTTTGATGCTCGCCTGCGCGCAGATCCTCGGCGAGAGCCTGCGTCAGGACGCGGTGCTGCGCTTCGGCTTCGTGCGCGTCAATCAGGTCATCAGCGCGCTCATCATCGCGGCGCTGCTTGCCTTCGGCTGCATCCGCGCGAAGGACGCAAGGCGCAGCCTGACGGCGTCAATCTTCACCCTGCTGGGCATCGCGGTCGTGATCGTGATGGAATTCGCGCTGGAAAAGAAGGTCGTGCTGCTGGAATCCTGGCCGATGGACGTATGCTATATCGTCACGGCGCTTGCCTGCCTGAGCATCGTATTCAGCGTCAGACATGTTTTCAGGGCGCGAGCCTGATTCACTTTGGAGGAAATACATCATGAAAATCAAGATGATGCTCTGCCTGCTTTTCTGCCTGCTGTGCGCGGGCTTTTCCATGGCGGAGGAGAAGACCTATGAACCCCTGCCCTATGGCTTTGACGCGGCGCCCTATGCGCCCAAGGCCGAAGGCTATCTGCCGGACAAGGCCGGCTATGTGGACGATTCCATCGAGGTGCGTATCGAGAAGGGCCGCGAGTTTGACACCGACTACATGGCCATTCACATCAAGCTCGACGATCCGAGCCAGATCCGCAGCGGCCTCGCGGGCGATCATCCCAGCAAGACGACGGCGACCGTGCTGACGATGGCCAACCGCTTCGGCGGCGTGCTGACCATCAACGGCGACTACTTCAATTACCACACCAACGGCATCATCGTGCGCAACGGCGAGGAGCTGCGCTTCCGCCCGTCGAAGTACCGCGATTCGCTGATCATCGACGACAAGGGCGATTTCACCATCCTCCCCTCCTGCACGAAGGAGGTCTACGAATCCTTCACCGGCAACGTCATGCATGCGTTCTGCTTCGGCCCGTGGCTGGTCAAGGACGGCGTGGCGATCAACCACGACCAGGTGCAGGCCTCCGAGGTCGATATCGGCAAGAACAAGCAGACCCAGCGTCTGGCCCTTTGCCAGGTCGATACGCTGCATTACATGGTCGTCTGCACCGAAGGCCCCTCCGGCGGCGACAGCTCCACCGGCGTGACCATCGAGCAGATGGCGATCCTCTGCCGCGATCTCGGCGCGAAGCAGGCCTATAACCTGGACGGCGGCAATTCCGCCGCGGTGATCCTCAACGGCGAGAAGCTCAACAACGTCGCCAACACCAAGAAGCGCATGATCGGCGACTGCATCTACTTCTGCACGCTGATCCCCGATTGATGGTATTGCGGCTGCGCAAATCCCGGCATGATTTCCCCCGACGGGATTTCATGCCTTTTTCTTTCCGTTCTCTTGTCATGCCGAAGGAGATGATTCCATGAAACGCGTGATCCTGAGTTTGATTCTGGCGCTTTTTCTGTGTGCTTCCGCTTCCGCGCAGGACTTCGCGCTTTCAAGGGATGAAATTCCGCCCATGGATTCCGCCCGGAGCGGCGGAACCATCGAGCGCGTGGAGTATGAGACCTTCGCATACAGCCGAAACGGAACGCCGGGCAAGGCGGGCACGAACGAAGCCTATGTCTACCTGCCCGCCGGATACGATCCCACATCTGCATATGATATCCTCTATCTGATGCACGGCGGAGGAGAGCACGCGGGCTACTGGCTGGCGCAGGGCGAATATGCGCAGGGCGGCAGCAGGGATATAAGCGATACGTCCATCACCAAAGACCTGTTCGACAGCCTCATCAAAACCGGCGTCATCGACCCCATCATCGTCGTCACGCCCTGCATCGAGGCGGACGTCAAGCGCCGCGGCATGAACGACGAGGGGCTCTTCCGGCATGAATTCAAAAAGGATCTCGTGCCCTTCATCGAAAGCCGGTACGCGACCCATGCCCGGGGCGACGTATCGCCTGAAGGCCTCATCGCCAGCCGCGCGCACAGGGCGTTTTGCGGCCTTTCGCTCGGCTCTGCGGCGGGCTGGTCGTCCATCCTCTACGACTGCACGGACGTCGTCGGCTATATCGGCACGTTCTCCGGCTGCTATGCCAACATGTACGCCGTCGCAGAATCGCTCAATACGGCCTATCGCGATTATCCGATCCTCTATTGGTACAACGGAAACGGCACAAACGACGCCTCGCTGAAGGAACATCAGCGCGCCTATGACTACGTGCTCAAAACCTGCGGCGGCAAGCTGCAGGAAAGCACGGCAGATACGCCGGGCAACTGCTGCTTTGTCACAAAGCCCGGTATGGGCCACAACTACGACAGCTGGATTACCGATCTGTATAACGCGCTGAGGGTATTTTTCAGGGAGGATTGACGCATTCGGCTGTAAGCAGACCCTTGCATCGCCAGCGATGAACATTTCACAGAAGCAAAGAAACCGGCCTGTGATCATCCACAGACCGGTTTCTTATTTTGCTTTATTTTGCTTTATTCCCAGATCCAAGCATCCTCGAATTCCTCGCAGCTGTCAAAGATGACGACGAAGAAATTGTCGGAGGCGTAGTACAGATGATCCGGATCTTCATAGCCCGGCAGGTTGGGGTTGTAGTCCTGCGCGCGGTAGATCGCAAACATCCGGCCTTCCGGCACTCTGTCCATGTGATCCTTGCGCTGGAGCCATTCGTTGAGATCGCCGTACTGCCAATCCTCGACGCAGAAGACC
>JAFSCW010000072.1 GCA_017436605.1 Clostridia bacterium
CAAGGCTATAAGGGCGCATGAGATGCTTACGATTCGACCAACTCAAACTGGAAGCCGCAATCATCGACAATCGCTTCGGCCTCCTGACGGGCGTACTGGTAGTTCGGAGCCTCGATCGGGATGACGAGCTTCCGACCGGCGATGTAGACAGAGGCGTAGTAGGTGCGGCAGCGAGAGGTCAGCAGATTACGGATGGCAAGAGACAGATTGTACTTCTTCATGGTGATTTCCTCCTTGATGTACATGTTGTGGTGTTGGCTGAAATGGTTTCGGGGCGTTGCGCGGGTTAATACTTGCGGTTGTGGATTTCTTCGATCTCGTCCAGAGTGGCACGCTTTACATCCAGCTCGTCGATCTTTTCCTGCGCATAGCTGGCGATGTCGTGCGCCTGACCAGCGAGGGCCTTTTCCTGCATGGCGCGGTAGTGGTCGATGTCGGCCTGAATGCCTTTACGGGCGTAGGATAGGATTTCAAGGAATGTCATGTGCGGTTCTCCTTTCGTCGTCGGCGCAATGCGCTTTGAGCGGGCAACCGTAGCACAGGCAGCGGTTGGCTCCTTCGGGGCTGTTCATTTGGTAGCAGGCGCGGCCATAATAGCCGCAGATGGTCGGCGTAGTGTCGAGGTCGCCCGCCAGCGTGGCTGCTTGTTCAAATGCCTGCTGCCGTTCGGGTGTGACGATGGGACAGATTCTCGGATGATTCATGTCGGCTCCTTTCTACCCTCGTAACCTCCGGGGCGGGCGTCGGTCAGAATTTGTTCTGAATGAGCTGGAATACCTCAGCGCAGGCAGTGAGCACGCTGTCGCCGGAGATGTTGACGTAGTACAGATAGCCATTGGCACAGGTGATAATCATGTACTGGTCGCCTGCCATAAGGCGGTTCCCGTTGTTGTCACGGGAGAGTTCCGGGTAAGCCAGATTGGAGAGGTATTCGTCGTCCATGACGAAGTAGCGGCAGTGCGCGCCGGACGTGCGCTGGATCAGCGCGTCGATCTGATGCGCGGCGAAGTGGAGATTCTGGATGTGCTTGTCCATGAGAGTTCCTTTCTGCCCGGATATGATGCCTCCGGGCGGGGCGTAATGGTTAATCGAAGTTGTCCTGTATACCGAGCAAAGAGCGAGATATATCGTGCGCCATTCCCAGTTTATCGAAGTAACAAAGATTGGTGCGCGTCAGAAATGCGCTAACAGCCTCCTCGCGTTGGAGATACTGTCTGATCTTGTATTTGTCCGCAGGAAGGAAATGATGCTGCGCCATGTATCGTTCGACCTGTTCTGTTCCGTCAGCGTATGGCACGTGTTCCTCCTCGCCGTACATGATGCCATACTCTGATCGGAGCATATAGTGTGTTTCCTCCTGTTGCATCAAGCGAATCATCACAAGAGCCTGTTCCTTTGTCGCGGCAGAGCCGACGAGCTTTGAATCCTTGATGACATGATAGCGGTTCATGGATGCTCCTTTTCTGCCCGGATATGATGCCTCCGGGCGGGGCGTTCGCGGGTGAAATGGTTTCGGGGCGTTAATCGCGGTAGATAAACTCAGCGGCCCAGCCGGTGCTGCCGACATGCATTACCCACTGCCACTTATTACTGGCCGGGATCGGGCGGTACTTGGGAGTTACGCGGTAGGGATCGCCCTGACTGGGTTTGAGGGTGACGGTCTTTGCGGAAACCTTGACGATGGTGTGCGTAACGCCGTTGCGCAGGGTGAAGGACTCGCCGACCTTGAAGGGGTGCGTCTTGGGCGCTTCCGGCTCGCTGCTGACGACTTCGGTAATCTCCGCGTAGCTGAATGTGAGCGCGGAGCCGTGCTGCGTTGCGCCGGTGAAGTTCTTCGGACCGGTAGACATAACCTTCATGCTGCCGAAGGTTTTGACCTTGACGACGAATCCGGGCTTGATATTCTCCTGCGAGAATGCCACACCGCCGAGCGCGTCCATCGCATCCTGATAATAGCCGAGCTTGTCCAGCTCCGCTTCAAGGCGATCCAGCCAATGATCGAGCTGGGCCTGCACATCCTTGACGGTAATGAGTTCACCGTTATACCGTTTGAGCGTGCCTTCCTGCGCCTTGGGCAATGCTTCGGTTTCGTATTCCTCGATGTTCTTGCGGAGCTTGCGAATGCTGGATTCGCATTCGCGGATGCGGCGCTGAATGAAGCCTTTGTCCTTCAGCTCGGTCTGATCGGCAGTGCGGCGTGCGATCTCGGCGCGCTCACGGTAATGCTCGGACTTGCGGTATTCTTCCATACCGCGATCGAATGCGGCGAACATCTTTTCGCGGCGTCTGGCAAAGGCGCGTCCGGCAGACGAGTCGATATTGGGCTGGGTGAAGAAGGCGATGTCGCCGCGCCGATCCTCGATGGGCTTCTGCAGGCGCTTTGCGTTCTGCTCTGCGTCAATGGCTCGGTCCTCAAAACGCTCTGCGCGCCGTTCTGCGCGCTCTGCCTTGCGTTCCTGCTGCTCGGCGAAGCTCAGACGTTCGCCGGATGAACCGGCATCGGCGAGGCCGAGAGTCTTTGCAACGCGCTCGGCGTGCCAGAGATTCGGCTCCTTGGCGCGGCTGATCCAGCAGCCGGAGTTGCGGCCCCACAGGAAGTTGCTGCGAATGTCCTTCTTCTGCGCGTCGGTCAGCTCATCATAGGTGGCTTTGTCGAAGTGAAGCTCCAGCTTGCCGGTTTCCCGATTGCGGATGAAATAATCCGTGGGCGTTACAGCCGGGGCGAAACGGGCGGCGAACTCGTCCGGGGTCATTGTGGGGGCGATGGGTACGATCTTGTTGTTATCCATGATGATTCCTCCTCGTTATTCGATGACAATTCGCTTTGCGCCCTTGTTGAGCGCGTCCTGCAGGGTGGCGGCGAGAGCCTGATTCCGTTCAAGCTGCATTGCGTAGATGCGCTTTAGACCGCTTTCTTCTACGCTGTCGATGGCCTTGGTGTATTCATCGGCGGCGTGATTCAGCGCGCCGATGATGAATTGAACGTCGTTCTTGGTCAGGGTTTTCATGTGTTATTCCTCGCTTTCTGCTGCGAATGCAGCGGCAAATTGATCGGGCGTAACGGTGAGCGGCGCGGTGAGCATGCAGCGGAACTGCTCTTGCGTGATCTTGCGCGTCTGGCCGATCCATTTATCAGCCTTGTCCATCTTGCCCATACCGGGCTTATCGCCCACGACGAGAAGCGTCGTGCCTGCCGGCATGGTTTCGTAGGCTCTGCCGCCGTTGGCTTCGACGGCCCTGATTGCTTCGGCGCGGGTCATGTCCTTCAGTGCGCCGGTAAAGGCGACGATCTGACCGGCGAACATGTTGTTGCCCTTGAAGGGAGCCGCTGAAACGGTTTCGGGGCGTACTGGATCAGGATCGGGCGATTCTTGTACGGGTGTGGGCGCTTCGGGTGCGGGTGTTTCGGGTACGAGCTGAACCTTGCGCGGCCTGCCGCGCTTGCGCTTGGGCGTATGGCTTGCTTCGGCGGCGCGGGCTGCTGTCGCTTCGGCCTTCTTCGCTTCGCGTTCCGCTTTGGCTCGGGCTGCTGCTTCGGCCTTCTCAGCGCGGCGGCGTTCGGCTTCGCGTTGCTTACGGTCCTCTTTGATTGCGGTGGACAGCAGACCGATGAAGCTGATTACGCAGACGATGATGAACGGGATGAATGGCGCGATATAGCGCATACAAGCTCCTTTCTCGCCCGGATACAAGGCGTCCGGGCGGCGCGTCGAATGGTTTCGGGGCGTTGCTCATTCTCCCCAGCGGGTCTTGCTGTACTGCTCGGAGTGAGTGACGATCTGGCATTTGAGATTCCGGGTGAACTCTTCCAGAGCGACGTGCTTTGCGTCCTTGCGGGTGGCGTCCTCGTCGGTTTGGTAGAGCCAGCAGTCGAGCAGCGAGGTGAGGTGATAATGCCAGTCCTGCGGACGCTCCATGTGATCGGCGTACACAGGACGATCAAACAGGCTCCGCGCCGTTCCGGCGACGTGCGGCGGCAGTGCTGTGTCCGTCTGCTCTTTGTAGCGTCCAGCGTATGCGGCAGCGTTGATGCGAAAGAGTTCAGCGGCGATCATTTCACCGTCGTAGCACTCGCAACGGAGGCAATCCGCAAATGCCTCGCAGAGTGAAGTGTTGCATACGGCTGCGGTGGTGATCGAGTGGATGTTGGAATACTTCGCGGAGTTGAACACGGAATCGAGCGTGTTGCCAAGGGTGCGGATGGATTCGGCGGACATAATGAAGCAGCTCATGGTATCTCCTTTCAGGCCCGGATATGACGCCTCCGGGCGGGGCTGATCGTCGGTGAAATGGTTTCGGGGCGTTCAGACGGCAGGCTGATAGGCGTACTGGGCGATGTTGGCGAACTCGTCCGGAGTCAGCGCGTACTCGGGATTGCGCTCAACCTCGTCATTGTAGCACTGCAGGAGCGTGAGCAGATTGCGCTGGCGCTTTTCATCCTCGCGCTGGGCGACTTCGGCGGCGTTGGTTTCAGCCTCGCGCTTTGCGGCGGCTGCGCACTTTTCGCCGTACCGCTTGCAGCGAACCGGGAGCAGAATGGCTTCGCCGCGTATGCCCTTAATGAGCATGGGCGACCGGATACCGGCTTCGCCGCGCTGAACATAGACTTCAGCGGCGTCCGGCAGGACGGCGAGCACGTCCATGAGATACATTGCATCGACCGTGGGCGCATCGTCGCCGAAATACCACAGAATCGTATCGCCGCGAACCTTTCCGGCGCGTTCCAGCGCGATATGCGCTTTGAGTTCGCCGACACTGGGAAGCGGAAGGGCATAATACTGTTCGGGCGTGATGACGGGGACGATCTTATCCAGATCAATCGGATCACCGGCGTCGGCAGGACGATCTTCCAGCGGCAGATGCTCGGTCAGGCGGAAGGCGCGGTAACTGTCGCAGACGCACTGACGGCCCTTCGCGTCGATCCATGCGTAATGCAGGGCCGTGCGGCCTTCCTGATCCTTGCGGATGCGCTTGAGCATCGCCGAAATGGTTTTCGCGGCGTTTCCGGCGCCGTTGCTGGCAGCGGTTTCCATGCGCACCTGTTCTGCGAGATCGCTAATGAGCGTGCGGAGTGCGGTCTGGCCGGTGAAGTCGAGCGCGCCATCCTTCAGGTGCGCAGAGATTTCGTTGACGCGGGTGAGAATGAGTTCGGTTTTCATGGTGTTGGCCTCCTTGAAATGGTTTTGCGGCGTTGTGCTGCCGGAACACGGTCACACATTGCGGAGCGTGCTCCGGTGTATATCATCGCCCGTGTGGGCGGAATGATCTGCGGGCGTTCCCTGCGCCCTCATGCGAGGGCGGTCAGGGCGGCGGCGAGGCTCTGCGCGGCGCGGTACGCCTTGCAGGTCAGGCCCTTGTTCCAGCTGGCCATCTTCGCCGACCAGAAGAAACCGGCCTGCTCAATGGCGTTGCGCTGGGCGTCGGTGGGCGTGCCCTCGACGGTGACACGGGTGCGGCCGGTGGCCTGATCGAACGCGATGCTCCAGCCCTTGCCGGTAATGCTGGTGCCGATCCACGGCTTTTCGACGGGGGCAGCCTTTGCGGGGGCAGGCTCGGTCACGGGAGCGGGAGCATCCTGCACGGGAGCGGGATCGGCGATGGGGGCAGCAGCTTCGACGGCAGGGGCCGGTTCGGGCTTCTTTGCGGCCTTCTTGCGGGTGGGCTTCTTTGCGGGGGCAGGCTCAGACACGGTGGCGGGTGCATCCTGCACGGGAGCGGGATCGGCGATGGGGGCAGCAGCTTCGACGGCGGGGGCCGGTTCGGGCTTCTTCGCGGCCTTCTTGCGGGCGGGCTTCTTCGCGGGGGCAGGCTCGGTCACGGGAGCGGGGGCATCCTGCACGGGGGCGGGATCAGCGACGGGGGCGGCAGCTTCGACGACGGGAGCCGGTTCGACCTTCGCGGCCTGCTTCGCAGCCTGCGCAGCGGCAACGGCGTCAGCGTGCATGGGCATGTTGGCGCAGACGTGCAGACGGACGGCAGGCAGGTCGGCGGCTTCGGCGGTGGCCTTGAGGTTCACGAACACGTACACGTCGCCCTTGGGTGCGAGCGAGTACGACGCGGGGAAGGTGCGTCCGTTGACGGTGATGGAGTCGGCGGTGAAGATCCAGCTGTTGACGGTGGCGGTGGTGGTGTTGGCGGTTTTCATGGGTGTGCCTCTCTTTCTGCGCTCTCGGCGCTCTGTGCTGTTTGGCCGGGCCGCTTGCCCTGCCGACGGGCAACAGAGTAGCAGACCGGGAAAAAACCGTCAAATCGGCGAATGGTAGAAACTGGGTCGCTTAACTCCCCCTAAAGGGGGAGTGCAAAAACGGGAAAA
>JAFSCW010000073.1 GCA_017436605.1 Clostridia bacterium
GAACGGTCAACTTTGAGGTGAAATGATGAAGCTGGATATCACCAAGGGCATTCAGAGAAAGGGAATTGACGTTCCGTTTGAAATCGAAGATGCCTGGGGCGAGGATCATTGGAACGGCGATACGATTTCGTATGTCCGCCCAGTTTCCTTTTCCGGCACGTATATGCTCGCCGATGAGACCGTCATCGTGCGCGGCGTTGCCCGCGCAGTGATTGAGTCCCCCTGCGCACGCTGCCTGGCGCCGACGGAAACAAGCGTCGAGGCCGAGGTCAGCGAAGCCTTTATCCGCGATATTGGCCAGGAGCGCGAGGCGGACGACGATCAGTACATGTATTCGGGTCATGTGCTCGAGCTGGATGAAGCGGTACGCACATCGCTTCTGCTTGAACTGCCCACCCGCATCCTCTGCAAGGAGGACTGCAGGGGCTATTGTTCCCAGTGCGGCGCCAACCTGAACATAAATGAGTGTTCGTGCCAGAAGGATCTGACCCACAGAAATCCTTTTTCGGCATTAGCATCTTTGCTGAACGAGGATGAGGAGGTGTAAACAATGGCTTGTCCGAAGGGAAAAATCTCGAAGTCCCGCGGCCGTATGCGCCGTGCGAACTGGAAGCTGTCTGCGCCCGGTATCGTCAAGTGCCCGCGCTGTCAGCAGATGAAGCTTGCCCACCGTGTCTGCAAGCACTGTGGCTACTATGATGGCAAGCAGGTCATCAACATGGAAGCCGAAGCCGCTTCCGCGAACTAATCGCCCATTTCAATTAGTTCAAACTCGCCCGACTGACGTACGCAGTCGGGCGTTTTTTTATCCTGACAGCAGCTTTCTGCCGCCAGGATCATGAAAACATCATTTTCCTGTGCGCTGCGCGCACGGCCGAAAAATGATACAGGAAGCGGCTTGCAGCCGCTCGCTCGCGCCGTGCATGCCGCCGCTGCGGATTGTATTTGAAGGGGGCTGCGGCCCCTTCGAGCATCCCCGGATGTATTGCTCTGACTGATATACGCAGCCAAGCGTTTTTTGTTGTTTATGACGATTTACAAAATACAGGAATTCCTTCTATAATCAGGGCAATCATTTCCGAAAGAGAGTTTGACGCATATGTTGACGACAGCGCTTCTTGTGATCATCTATCTGTCCTTTATCAGCCTGGGTCTTCCGGATTCGCTGCTGGGCAGCGCCTGGCCGACGATGGTCGGGGAGCTTTCCGCGCCGCTTTGGGGCGCAGGCCTGATCCAGATGACCTGTTCGCTGTGCACGATCATCTCAAGCCTTCACAGCGCGCGCCTGATCCGCCGCTTCGGCACGGGCAGGCTCGTCGCCTTTTCGGGCCTTCTGACGGCGTCCTCCCTTCTGGCGATGTCGTTCGCGCCGCATTATGTGTTTCTTTTGCTGATGAGTATCCCGCTGGGGCTTGGCGCGGGCGCGGTCGATGCGGCGATCAACAACTACGTCGCTCTCCACTGCGAGGCCAGACACATGAACTGGCTGCATTGCTTTTGGGGTGTGGGTACGGTCATCAGCCCGTTTGTGATGAGCGCGGCGCTGACCGGCGGCATGGGCTGGGAGACCGGCTATCGCGGCGTGAGCGCGATGCAGTTTGCGCTGGCTGTCGTGCTTTTGTCGTCCCTTCGCCTCTGGGGCGGAGAGAAGATGCAGGAGGAGGAGCGCAGCGCAAAGGTGCTCTCCGTCGGGCAGGTGCTTGCGCTGCCGGGCGCCAAATCGGGCCTGCTCAATTTCACCTGCTACTGCGCCGTCGAGCAGACGTTCATGCTCTGGTCGGCGACGTATCTGGTCATGGTGCGCGGCATGGATGCGGCGCAGGCCGCGTCGATGGGCGGACTGTTCTTCATCGGCATCACCGCGGGCCGCGCGGTTTTCGGCTTTATCGCCATGAAGCTCCTGCCGAGGCAGATGGTCCGCATAGGTCAGGCGATGATGCTGGCAGCCGGCATGCTGCTTCTGATTCCCGCGACGGCGGCCTCGCTGGCGGGCATCGTGCTGATGGGCCTTGGCTGCGCGCCGGTGTATCCCAACATCGTGCAGGACACGCCGTGCAACTACGGCGCGGAGAATTCTCAGGCCGTGATTGGCGTGCAGATGGCCTTTGCCTATGTCGGCTCGCTGTTTATGCCGACGATCTTCGGCTGGCTTGCAGAGTTTTTCGGCCACGGCATTCTGCCGCTGTATGCGCTGCTGCTCATCGGCGTGATGATCGTGCTGTTCAACAGGCAGCAGCGGATCGTCGAAAAAAGGCTGGCGCGGGAAACGCAGCAATAAAAGCAAAAGCGCAGAACAAAGCAATCAAGGCTCCTCCGGATCGGGGGAGCCTTTCGCTTTTTCAAATTTGTAGGGGAGGGGCTCTGCTCCTCCCCTACAACGATCTACGAATCTTTCGGATATACGCCCCGGGGTCCGGGGCCGCAGCCCCGGTCGTTTCAAGGGGTAAGGGAATTCCAAAGGGGCGAAGGGGACCGGAGACGAGCGCGCCCAGTGGGCGAAGAAGCGAGGCGGAGCGTCGGAATTGCAAAGGAGCCGACAGGCGACTATTGCGGTTCCCGGATGGATCGAAATCCCCCTCGTCCCTTTGGCCC
>JAFSCW010000074.1 GCA_017436605.1 Clostridia bacterium
TCGCCCAGATAGGCCTCGGCGTCGTTCTTCAGCTTCTGAAGAATCATCGCGGAGATATCCTGCGGGGTCAGCGCCTTGCCGTCGATGCTCACGCGCTTGTCGGTGCCCATATCGCGCTTGATGGAGATGATGGTGCGATCCGGGTTGGTAACAGCCTGACGCTTGGCAACCTGGCCAACCAGGCGCTCGCCGGACTTGGTGAACGCGACGACGGACGGCGTGGTGCGCGCGCCTTCAGCGTTGGGGATAACAACCGGCTCGCCGCCCTCCATGACGGCGACGCAGCTGTTGGTGGTACCAAGGTCAATACCGATAATCTTAGACATAATCTATTTTCCTCCTGTCATTTCACGTTGATGAGGTAGAATTGTTTACATATCTATTCGTCCGGGCACAAAGCTCCTTGTGCAGGAATCCCGTCCCGGAGGCAAAACGGCCACTGGCCGTTAGCCGGCGACTACCTTAACCATCGCATGGCGGATCACGCGGCTGCCCAGCTTATAGCCTTTCTGCAGCACCATGCACACCGTGCCCGGCTCGCCCTCGTCCTCGCTGCCCTGCAGCACAGCGTTGTGCAGCTCAGCGTCGAACGGCTGTCCGATCGGGTCGATTTCCTCCACACCCATCTTGGCGAAGGTTTCCTTCGTCTGGCGAAGAACCATCTCCACGCCGCTCTTCAGGCCGGATTCCTCGTTCGCCGCAGCCAGCGCGCGCTCGAGATTGTCGATCACCGGAAGCAGCTTGTCGATCGCGTCCCTGCGGCCATCGTCGAAAGCCTCCTGGCGGACGCCCTCCGTACGGCGGCGATAATTGGCGAATTCCGCCTGCTTGCGCTGCGCAAGATCGAGATACTCATCGCACTGCGCCTTTGTCTTTTCCAGTTCAGCCTGCAGCGCAGCCGCATCGATTTCCTGCGCGGTCTCCTGCTGCTCGGTTTCCTGATTGAGATTCTCTTCGCTCATGTTCTTCGCCCTTTCCGACTTTTCTTTGAACCCTTCCGCTGCTTTGCGGATTCTGTCGCGAAGCGTTCCGCTGCCGGGCGCCTCGCTGGCTTGTTCTTTCTTCTTATTCATGATCAGCGTATTTTCCGTTCATGTTCAATCGTTTTGCTCCTCGAGCAGATCGCCAAGCGACCTGCCGACCTGAGAGAGCACCGACAGCACCTTGCCATACTGCATGCGCGTCGGCCCGATCATGCCGATGGTATTGACCCGTCCGTCGCTGAGCCTGTAGCTCGCTGTGACGATCGAGCAGTCCTTCGTCTCCTCAAGTCCCGTTTCCGGACCGATGCGCACCGAGAGCTCCATCTCGCCATGCTGCGAGAGCAGCGAGACGACCTTCTCGCGCGTTTCCAGCACGGAAAGCAGCGCCTTCGCCTTTTCGACGTCCGAGTATTCCGGGAAGCTCAGCAGGTTGGACCTTCCGCCGACGGCCAGCGCGACGATATCGCTCTGGCTTTCAGGCGGCGTCTGTTCCGCCATCGCCCGGACAATCGCATGGATGCCGGTCTCGCTCCTGCCACACAGCCGCATCAGCTCGCCCGGAAGCTGACTGAGCGGCACGCCTTCGAGCTGGCTGCTCAGGATTCTGGACACCGTGTACAGCTCGTCCGGCGCAACGCCCGCTCCGATTTCGAGCAGGCTCTGCTTGACCGTTCCGCTCTTTGTCACCAGAATCAGCAGCACGCGCCTGTCCGCCACGGGAACCAGCTGCAGGTGCGAAAGCATCTGCTCGTTCCTCGGCGTTCTGGTCATGACCGCGGTCGTGTATCTGGTCATGCTGGAAAGCGCCTTTGCGATCCGCATTGAAAGATCCTCGACCTGATTGGCTCTGCGGTCAAAGCACCGGTTGATGAACGCCGTTTCCTCGACGGAAAGCGGCATCGGCCTGAGCATCTGATCTACATACAGGCGATAGGCCTTGTTGGAAGGAACGCGGCCTGCGGAGGTATGCGGGGAATCGAGATAGCCCAGCTCCTCCAGATCGCTCATCTCGTTGCGGATTGTCGCAGAGGAGAGCTTCTGTTCGTATTTTCGGGAAATCGTTCTCGAACCGACGGGCAGCGCGGTCAGGATGTAGTCATCGATGATCGCCTGCAGAATCCTGTATTTGCGATCGATGAGATCCATCGAGCGTTCCTCCTTTCGGTTTTTGTTAGCACTCGATCGGTTTGAGTGCTAATCGACATGACAAAGATACCACTAAGCCCCGGTTTTGTCAACTGCCTTTTTGTATCTTTTTTGACTTTTCCTGTCCTTTGCAGAAACGTTCAGACCCCAAATCTGACACTTCAGCGCCCGTTTGCCGGTTTCAACCGTCCATCTGCTGTTTTGAATCAAATTCATCCATCAGCTCGACCAGAACGCCGTTCATCACCTGCATGCCCCGCTCCGTCAGCCGAAGCCTGCTTCCGCGTTTTTCCATCATTCCGCCGTTTGTCATTCTTTCCAGCGTTTCCGGCCACACGTCCTCCGGCTTCACGCTGAAATCCTGCTCAAACCGCGCCATATCCACGCCCTGCACCTGCCGCAGGCCCATCATCATCCGCTCGAACATCCTGTCCTCGCGCCGGTTCTCTCCCTCCGTCTGGCGCGCCGTCTCGCCCGATTCGGCCATCTCCAGATAGGCTTCCCAATCCTCCGGATTATAAAACCGGCGTCCATCCACGTCGCTGTGCGCCCCCAGGCCCACGCCCAGATAGGGCTCGCATTCCCAGTACACGACGTTATGCCGGCATGTCCTGCCCGGTCTGGCATAATTGGATACCTCGTAATGCGCATATCCGTTTTCGCGGGTAAGGCGGGCTGTGATGCCATCCATTTCTTCTATTATATTGTCGCATGGAAGCGCGGCGCACATTCCCGCCTGCACGGCCTCGTAAAGCGGCGTTCCCTCCTCGAGAATCAGGCTGTAGCAGCTCAGATGCTCCGGCGAAAGCGCAATCGCCTTTTGCAGGGTTTCCCGCCATTGCGCGGCGCTTTGCCCCGGCAGGCCGTACATCAGATCGAGATTGAGGTTATCAAAGCCGGCCTCCCGCGCCATGGCAGCAGCCTCCTCCGCCTGCGCAGCCGTATGGATGCGCCCGATCGCAGCGAGCAGACCGTCGTCCATGCTCTGCACGCCGAGCGACAGCCGGTTCACGCCCGCCGCGCGATAGGCCTTCAGGTTATCCCGCGTCAGCGTGCCCGGGTTGCCCTCCATGCTGATTTCGGCGTCCGGCAGCAGCACAAAACATTCCCGCACGGTATCCATGATTGCGCGTATCTGCGCGCCGGTAAGCAGCGTCGGCGTGCCGCCGCCGAAGAACACGCTGCGCAGAGATCTTTTCCCAAAGAAAGCCGCCTGCGCGCGGATTTCGCGGCAGACGGCCTGAACATACCGATCCCTGTGCGCCATGCGTCCGGCAAAGGACGCAAAATCGCAGTAAGCGCATTTCTTCACGCACAGCGGAATGTGAATATAAAGAGAAATTACCTGCATATCTTATTCATCCATCTTGAGCACGGCCATGAACGCCTCGCTCGGCACCTGTACGCTGCCCAGCTGACGCATGCGCTTCTTGCCCTCTTTCTGCTTCTCCAGCAGCTTGCGCTTACGCGTAATATCGCCGCCGTAACACTTGGCCAGAACGTCCTTGCGCATCGCCTTGACGGTCTCTCGCGCGATGACCTTGCCGCCGATCGCAGCCTGAATCGGGATTTCGAACATCTGGCGCGGAATGACGTCCTTGAGCTTTTCTGCAATCGAGCGGCCGCGCGTATAGGCGCGATCCTTGTGCACGATCATCGACAGCGCGTCGCAGATATCGCCGTTGAGCAGCATATCCAGCTTCACCAGTTCGCTCTCCTGATAACCGAAGAACTCGTAGTCGTAGCTGGCGTAGCCGCGGCTTCGGCTCTTGATCTGATCAAAGAAATCGAAGATGATTTCAGAGAGCGGCATCTCATAATGCAAACAGACGCGGGAGCCCTCGTAGACCATGTCCTTGAACACGCCGCGCTTGTTCTGGCAGGTCTCCATCAGCGCGCCGACATACTCCTGCGGCGTGTGGATGCTCGCCTTGACAAACGGCTCTTCCATGTATTCGATTTCGCCGATCGGCGGCAGATTGGACGGGTTGTCCACGTCCAGCACGGTTCCGTCCGTACGATGCACCTTGTAAATGACGCTCGGCGCGGTCGTAATCAGATCCAGATCGAATTCGCGCTCCAGACGCATGGTGATGATTTCCATATGCAGAAGGCCGAGGAAGCCGCAGCGGAAACCATAGCCCAGCGCCTGGCTCGTCTCCGGCTCGAAAGTGAGCGAGGCGTCGTTCAGGCGCAGCTTCTCCAGCGCATCCTTGAGGTTTTCGTAATCCGCGCCGTCGACCGGATAGATACCGCAGAAGACCATAGGCGTCACCTGACGATAACCCGGGAGCATTTCCGCCGCCGGATTCGCGTCGTCCGTGATCGTATCGCCCACGCGCGTATCGTGGATGTCCTTGATGGACGCGGCGATATAGCCGACCTCGCCCGCGCGCAGTTCATCCTTGGGCACATAGCCCGGGCTGCGGGTGCCGACCTCAACGACGTCAAAGCACGCGCCGGTGTTCATCATCCGGATGCGCATGCCCGCGCGCACGCTGCCGGAAACGATGCGCACAAAGCAGATCGCGCCGCGGTAATTGTCATAGAAGGAGTCAAAGATCAGCGCCTGCAACGGCGCCTCCTCGTCCCCCTCCGGCGCGGGCATCATATTGACGACGCTCTCGAGCACATCGTCGATGCCCAGGCCGACCTTCGCGCTGATCAGCGGCGCTTCACTCGCGTCCAGACCGATGATCTCCTCGATCTCCGCGCGCACCTCATCCGGGCGCGCGCTGGGCAGATCGATCTTGTTGATCACCGGGATGATCTCCAGGTTATGCTCCAGCGCCATGTAGACGTTGGCCAGCGTCTGCGCCTCGACGCCCTGCGTCGCATCGACCACCAGCAGCGCGCCCTCGCACGCGGCCAGCGCGCGGGAAACCTCGTACGTGAAGTCGACGTGACCGGGGGTGTCGATCAGGTTCAGCGTATACGCCTGTCCGTCCTTCGCCTTGTAATCCATGTGCACGGCCTTGCTCTTGATGGTGATGCCGCGCTCGCGCTCCAGCTCCATCGAGTCAAGGATCTGCTCGACCATCTCGCGCTTCTCGTATACGCCGGTCTTCTCCAGCAGGCGATCCGCCAGCGTGGACTTGCCGTGGTCGATATGCGCGATAATGCAGAAATTGCGGATTTTGTCCATGCGTTCGTTTGCCAATGTGGGTTCCTCCGTTTGCTTGGTTATAGAGCGTACATCCACGTACCCAGAAGCATCGCAAAGCATCCGCCCGTCATCAGCAGACAGACCCAGATGGCATAATACTTCAGGCGGATACCGCCAAGTTGTGTGATGGTAATCAATTCATCGCCCATGAAGGTCAGCAGCGCGCCCAGCGCCCCGAGCACGCCTGCAGCGGACAGGGGCCACGGCCGAAAAAAGCTGGAAGCCGCAACCGCCAGCGCGCTTGCCGCCGTCAGCGCAGGCATCACGCCCGTAATCCCGGCCAGCGCGCGCAGAAACAGCGGCTGACGGGTATTCAAAAGCACAAACGCCAGATACAGCGCCGCATGCACAAAGAGCATGATGATCATCGCGCTCTGAAGCACGATGTTGCTGGGCACGCCCTGCCCGACATACGCGCCAAAGTAATGCACCAGCATCAGCGAAATCGCGCCCGTCCGCAGAAGCGTCTGGGCCAGATAGCGCTGGCGCAGCCTGCCGCAGATCGGCTTGTAGCCGCATTCGATCGCCGTCGATATCCACAGCACGCACAGCGACGCAGCCACCAGCGGCATCCCCGGACCGTCCGTCGCCGCCGTGCCGAAACAGGCCAGCAGCAGCAGGACGAGCAGCGCCGTAAACCGGATCGTTCTGCCCCATTTTTCGAGCCTGAGCAATGCCTGCGCCTGCTCCTTCCAGAAAGCCTTCAGCCATGCGATGCCGTCGTCGCCGCGTTCCGCCGTCTCGCGCATGAACAGATCCATGTTCTCCTCGGAGCTGATATGCCCGAAGGCCGCAGAGACTTTGGAAAGCAGCGCCCGCCCATAGAGCAGGACGCGCCAGCCGATACAGGAATTGGAAAAAAGAATCCTTCTGGGCTTGATATAGGCCGGGATCGTCCGGCAGAGCCGATCAATCCATTGATCAAAAAACTCATCGATCACGCCCCGGCTCCCTCCCGCGCGGCCCTGCCGCGCCGATTGTTCTTTTCATCTCGGTATAAAACTGGTATAATATGGAACAGAAGATTCTGTTCCCGTCATCTTGATCGACAAAGGAGTGGCTGATTCCCATGAACGAAAAGCTCACGAAGGCTGCCGCCGCGCTGAAGGCGCGCGGCTTCGACGCCGCCGTATTCTCCACCGCACAGGAAGCCTGCGATTTCATCCTCGGCGATATCCCCGAGGGAAAAACCGTCGCCATCGGCGGCAGCATGACCGTCAAGCAGATGGGCCTTGAAAAGAGCCTGCGCGAAAACGGCCACGAGGTTCTGTGGCATTGGGAGGTCGAGCCCGCAAAGCGCGGCGCGCTTTTGCATCAGGCGATGAACGCGCCGGTGTATATGTGTTCTGCCAATGCGCTGACCGAGGACGGTCTGATCGTCCAGATCGACGGCAACGGCAACCGCGTCGCCGCCATGTGCTATGGTCCGCAGCTCGTCTATGTCGTCATTGGGCGGAACAAGCTCGTCGAGGGCGGCCTGCAGCAGGCCGTTCGCCGCATCAAGAGCGTCGCCTGCCCGCAGAATGCGCGCCGTCAGGGGCTCGATACCCCCTGCGCCAGAACCGGCAGCTGCGACGTTTCCGCCTGCGGCCATTCGATGTGCCATATGACGGTCAGCTTCGATCTCGCGCCGAACGGCAAGCGCACACAGGTCGTGCTCATCGACGAAGAACTCGGCTATTAACCGCCATCGCCCTCCCCGAAAAGGGGAGGGCTTTTATATAAGAAGAAATCGCGCGGAAAATCATACTGCGAGCACCGGTTCACTTCATTTTGTAAAGCGATTCGGTTACGGGAGCGGCCGCCGGCCGCTTTATCTGATTACCTCTTGCTTCCCTTCGTGCCGGCGGCAACCTTCTGCAGGATCGTCGAATCGAAGGCATAGACGTTCTGGTTCTTGTCGGCGTGTGCGCGCAGCGCGCCCTCGACCATCTTATCGACCAGTTCACCAAAGCTCACGCCGCATTCCTTCCAGAGATAGAAGGCCAGAGAACCCGGAATCGTGTTCGGCTCGTTGACGTAGAGCACGTCGTTTTCATCGAGGATGAAGTCGACGCGGACCGTTCCGCGGCAGTCCATGATCTTGAAGATATCGCGGGTCAGCTTCTGGATGCGTCCGGTCAGCTCCTCGCCGATCGGCGCAGGCACAACGCGGGAAAGGCTCTTCATGCCGCGGCTGCTTTCGCCCTTCGCGCCGGCGTTGCGCAAATACTTTTCAAAGAAATTCAAGAACTTATCGCCCGTGGACGGTACCGGCATTTCACAGACAGAGGTCATAACGTCCTCGCCATAGCCCAGCGCGGCGCAGTTGATCTCCACAGGATTGTTGATGCCGACCTCGACGAGGATGCGGCGGTCATAGGAAGCCGCCAGATCGATCGCCTTTTCCAGCTCCTCGCGGTTGCTTGCGCGGGATACGCCGATGGACGAGCCCAGCGCCGCCGGCTTGACAAACGCCGGATACTTGATCTTCTTTTCGATTCTGGCGATGATCGCCTCGCGGTCCTGCTTCAGCTGATCGCGCGTGAACCACACGAAATCGAGCACCGGGAAACCCTCGCCGCGCAGCATCTGCTTCATCGCAATCTTATCCATGCCCACCGCAGAACCGAGCACGCCGGAGGACGCATACGGGATATTCGCCATCTCCAGCAGACCC
This sequence comes from Clostridia bacterium, assembly GCA_017436605.1. Lineage (GTDB taxonomy): Bacteria > Bacillota > Clostridia > Christensenellales > Aristaeellaceae > Ventricola. Next base: position 7,955 of record JAFSCW010000074.1, read on the forward strand.
TGAAGCGTGCCGTCCTCGCCATGCAGGCCGTGCATGACCGGAATTGCGCAGTCAATATGCGCAACCGGCGCCGGCACCTTGGCAAACAGACCGGCGCGCTGCGGCGGCCAGGCCCACAGATCGCCCGCGTTCGCGCTCACGTCGAGATTCACGCGGGTGATTCCCTTGCCCATCGGGTTGAACTCGCGGAAGGTCTCGATGTCCATCAGCGCATCGCCGGTGTACCAGAGACCCTCGCGGGAAATATAGACCGGCGTAACGGCATAGCCCGCCGTCTTCGCCGCTTCGATCAGCTGCAGCGCCGAGATGATCGACACGTCATGCTCGCAGCTGCGGGAACCGAAAATCACCGCAATGTTCATCTTGCTCATTGTCTATCGCTCCTCACTCGCTGTAATTATCCGGCAGATCGTTCTCATAGAGCACCACGTCGCCGGCTCTCATCATCGCGTGCAGCTCCTTTGTGCTCTCTTCCAGGCTGCCCACCACGTGTATATTCTCCTGCGGGAAGCCCGCCGCCAGCAGACCGTCGACGAACGGCTGAGTGTGTTTCCTGCCGACAAGGAACGCGAAAGCCACGCTCCTGGCCATCTGCTCGCCGAAGGCGCGGTTGAACGCCGCCTCTTCGCCGCCCAGCTCCACCATGCCGGGGGTCACGATGATGCGCCTGCCCGGGAAATTCTCCAGCACGCGCAGCGCAGCCCTCGCGCCGACGGGATTGGAATTGAACGCGTCGTCAATGATCGACACGCCGCCGGCGCCGCTGAGCAGCTCCAGCCTGTGTTCGACCGGTTGGCACCGCGCAACGCCCTGCGCAATCTCCGCCGGGGTCATGCCCAGCGCGCGCGCCGCCGTGCAGCAGAGCAGCAGGTTGGAAATCGAGTGCTCGCCGAGCAGCCTCGTCTGGCACTTTGCCGTTTCGCCGGTCTCCATATCGGTCAGCGTGAAGCGCGTGCCCCACGGACCGGATTCGATGTCCGTCGCCTTCATCAGGTCGCCCGGCATGTATTTTGTCTTGTTCGGACAGCGCGCATACAGCTCTTCGCAGATCGCGCCGTCGCGCGCGAAGATCGCAACGCCGTCCTCCGGCAGACCTTCGATCAGCTCGTATTTCGTGTTCTTGATGCGCTCGATCGTGCCGAACGTGTCCAGATGCTGCGGCCCGACAGACGTCAGAAGGCCGATGGAAGGATGAACCAGCTCGACAAGCTCCCTGATATCGCCCACATGGCGCGCGCCCATCTCGGCGATAAACACCTGATGGCTCGGCATCAGCTGCTCGCGAATCACGCGGGTCACGCCCATGGTCGTATTGAAACTCGACGGCGTCGCAAGGACGCTGAACTTGACAGAGAGGATATCGCGCAGCAGGAACTTCGTGCTCGTCTTGCCGTAACTGCCCGTGATGCCGATTTTCATCAGCTTCGGATTGCTGGCTAGGCGCTTTTTCGCATCGTCCACAAACTGCTGGTTGATGCTCTTTTCGATCGGCTGCGCGCATACGGCGGCCAGCGCGATCAGCGCCGCCTCAAACGCAGGCGCCAGATACATCAGCACCGGCGACAGCGCCCCGGCCAGCAGCACAGCAGCGAACGCCGTCGCGGCATGCATGGCGATCAGGCGCTTGACGCGCTCGGTGACGACGAAGGGCTTTTTTGCCTTTTCTTTTTTTGCCTGCACCATCAGCAGCGCCGCACAAGCCGCAGCGAGGGCAAGGCGGACGATCATCGGCGCGCCCAGCACATACGCCGCCACGCCCACGGCCGCAAGCGCGACCGTCGGAATCACGGCGCGCTGGAAATTGCGCTTCACACTGCGGAAATAGCCCGGCAGCTGATAGCTCTCCAGCTGGAAATAATGCAGCAGACGCCATCCGCCCGCCACGCAGCAGCAGGCAAGAACGGCCGCTTCAAACAGCCTCAGTATAACTCCCATGCCTTATCTCCCCTCCGTCAGGAAGCTCCTGACGATCCTCAGGAATTTTGCATTCTGCTCCAGATAGGCGAAATGACCCGCCCCCGGCTCGATGATCAGCGCTGCATCCGGAATCTTTTCCTCCATGATGCGGCCCATCCAAAGCGGCGTCTCGGTGTCGTTTTCGCCCCAGTAGAGGATGGTCGATGCGCGGACGCTCTCAAGTCTGTCCGTCAGATCCAGCGCGATCACCTTGTTGAACGTCGCGCGCATCTGCGGCGTCAGCACGCGGTAATCGGCGGAGCCGAACCGCTGAATGAGCGCCTCCCGCCCCTTTTCGGGCAGATCGCCGAACAGACGCGTTTTATCCAGCACGTTCATCGCGCCGCGAAGCCCCTTATAGAGCTTCTGCTTCGCCGTCGCCTTTCCGCCCGCAGGTTTGCGGATACCCGCCGCGCCGGTCAGCACCATGCGTCCCACAAGCTCAGGATATGTGCTTGCCAGCAGGATTGCCACCCGGGCGCCGAAGGAATGCGCCACGATATCGCACGGCGCAAGATCGAGCTGACGAATCAGCTGCGCCGTCATTTCCATATATTCCGGAACGCCCCAGGGCATGGGCGGCTCGCTCGCCGTGCCCTGTTTGCCGTGCCCCGGGAAATCAATGGCAGCAACGCGCATCTGCCCCTTGAGCGCATCCGCGACGCTGGACATCAGCTGCGCGCTGCAGCCCCAGCCATGCAGCAAAAGCACGGCTCTTTCGCCGCTGCCCGTGCAGGCCACATCTACCTTTGCGCCGAGAATCTCAAGCTGCATGCCTTGCCACAACCCCATTCTTTCCCATAATTCTGGATTGTTCTATTATACTCCATTTTTTGTCAAAATAAAAGAGGGCAACGGCGATTGACCCGTCATTGTCCTCCGAATTCTCCGCGTTTCCATCATGTTCATTCCGCTTCTTCGCCGTAGCGGAATTCCCTGTACATGATCAGCGCGTCCTCTTTGTTGTCCTCGTAATAGCGCTTGCGGTAGCCCACATCGAGGAAGCCGCAGGCGTGATACAGATTCTGCGCCGCCGTGTTGGAGCGGCGAACCTCCAGCGTCATCATCGACATGGAATTTTCCTGCGCCAGTTCAACAAGCGCATCGAAGATCATCCTGCCATAGCCCTTTCGCCTGTGGTCGGGATGCACCGCCACGTTGCACACATGCGCCTCGTCCAGCACGAACCACATGCCCGCATACGCCAGCACATCGCCCTCGCCGCTGTCCAGCACCAGCCAGCGCGCCACGACGTTTTCCTTCACATCGTGCAGGATCGACTCCCTGCTCCAGGGCATGGCAAAGCACAGCGTTTCAATCTCGTGGATGCTGTCGACATCCTCTTCCCGGATCGGACGGATGAACGGCTCACTCATGGCGCTTCTCCTTTTCGGCAGCCAGCTTTGCCGCGCGTTCGCGCTCCGCCTGCGGCGCGCGCAGATACAGCGGCACGAGCGTCATGCAGTCTTTGAGGTGCGCTTCGTCTTCCGCGCGCATCTGCGCCAGCGCGCAGGCGCACGCCGCGCGCAGACCCTGATGCTGCGCGGCAGCAAAATGCGCCCTCTCGCCCAGCCTCTCGCGGATCGCCTGCTCGAATGCGGCCGCGCCGTCGCCCAGAAACAGCGCATGCTTTCCTGTCGCCTCAACCCGGTCAAGGAAGAGCACGAGCTTTTCGGCTTCATCCTCCATCAGGCGCACGGGCGGCATACCGGATTCGAACATCGCGCCGTAAACCTGCTGCGCGCGCGCGTCGAGAATCGGACAGACCACGCCGTCAAAGCACGTGACATTGGCCGCCAGCGCTTCCAGCGCGTCCACGCCGATGCAGGGCTTTCCTGCAGCGTGCGCCAGCGCCTTCACCGTCGATACGCCGATACGCACGCCCGTGAACGAGCCCGGACCGACGACCGCGCCGAAAAGATCGATATCGCCGATCGTCATTTCGCACATCTCCAGCGCCGCATCCACCATCGGCATCACGCGCTGGCTGTGCGTCTTTCCGCTGGTGAGCTGCAGCTCGCAGACAATGCGTCCGTCGCGGCTGACCGCAACGCCGCAGGCCGGGCCGGAAGTATCAATCATCAGGATATTCATGGCAATCCTCCATCTTCTTTGCGACCTCGCGAAGCAGCGACGCGTCAAACGCGCCCCTCGGCTCAAGCCGGATCGTCCTTGTCATGCCGTCGTCCGCGTAAAGAATCTCGATCTCAAGCACGTCCTCGGGCATGGCCTCCGGCGCCATCTGCGGCCATTCGATCAGCGACGCGCCGTCGCTCGCCGGGATGTACTCCTCAAGGCCCATCTCGTAGAGCGCGTCCTCGCCCTCCAGGCGATACAGGTCGAAATGGTACAGCTTCATCCTGCTGCCCTCGTGGATGTTGAGGATCGTGAACGTCGGGCTGGGCACGGGGCCTTCCACGCCCATCCCCCGGGCCGCTGCGCGCGTCAGCACGCTCTTGCCCGCGCCCATCTCGCCCGTCAGCAGCACGACGTCGCCCGGACGCAGACAAGCGCCCAGGCAATAGCCAAGGCGCTGCGTCATGGTTTCATTGACTTGATTGAAAAGCAAAGCTGATTCACCCGTTTTCGTATAGGCAGCGCTTTATCTTCCGCTCTTCTGATGGAGCAGCGGAGAAACGCGCTTGTAAAGCAGATAGGTCACGACACTGAGCACGACAGCCTTGAGGATGTTGAACGGCGCGGTGATGAAAATCACCAGCTTCACGGTATTGTCGATGAAGCCAAACACCGCCTGGCCCATGCCGATGATCGCCTCCAGCGGCAGGTTCATCAGCACCTGATACGCCGGAATCAGAATGAAGTAATTGACCAGCACGCTGACAATCACCATCGCGGCGGAGCCCAGAAGCATCGCCTTGAGCGCGCCCTTGCGGCTCTTCTGCCTGCGGTAGATCAGGCTGGCGGGAATCACGAACGCGCAGGACATCAGGATGTCCGCCAGCTCGCCCACGCCTGCCGTGCTCGTGCCGAGCATATGCACCAGATTCTTGATGATGATGACCGCAAAGCCCTGCCAGGGGCCCATCGCAAAGCCCGCAAGAATCGCCGGCAGCGTCGACAGATCCAGCTTGTAAAACGCGACGACCGGGATCTCAATGTAGAACAGGATCACCGCCATCGCGGAGAGCAGACCGCACCGGGTCAGGTTGAACATGGTGTTCGTGTTGCGCTTCGTCTGAGTCATGGAATGCTCCTTCCGGCGCGGAACGCGCCTGTTTATTGTCTGATAACAGACAGCCCCTGAAAGCGGAGAGCGATCAGGGGCTGATATGATCAGCAAAAACGGAGATTCACTCTTCTTCCATCCAGACTGTACTGTCGGCTCCGGAGTCACACCGGATCAACCTTTCGGCTCGCGGGCTATACCGCCGGTAGGGAATTTCACCCTGCCCTGAAGATCTCTCAAAGACTGCGCTATTCAGTTCGCCATTATTATAATATGGGCTCCCGCGCCTGTCAATACGCGCCTTTATCTTTTTGCCGCGCAATACGCCGCAATCGCCCGCGACATGCAGGCCGCCGTTCCCTCGCCGCAGCGGTCGATGTTCGCCCTGAAGCGCTCATCCGCCGTGTACATCACGCCGAGTCCCTCGAGGATCTCATCCGTGCAGACATAAAAATGATCCGTGATGTACTGCTTCCAATCCGCAACCAGCGCCTGCACGCGGGCGTCCTCCGGCGCAAGCTCCCGCACATCCGCAAACGCCTCAAACAGCTGCGTCATGCCCTGCTGTATCGCCTGCCAGTCCGCCTTGCCGTATGCCGCCGTGCGCTTTTCGCTTTCCCTGAAAGCGTCCGTGCCGCCCCAGCGTGCCTTCGCTTCGTCAGCATACTGCGTCTTCATGTTCTCAATTTCACGCATATCAAATACCCCCATGTCCGGCGCTCCCTGGCCTGCAATTGCCTCGTCAAGCCGCTCAATCATGGCTTCAATCCGCTTCTTCTGCATCTGAAGCAGCGCTCTCTGGCGCTTCATCGCCTCGCGTGCGTCATACGCAGGGCTGGACATGATCGCCTTGATCTCCTCCAGCGCAAAGCCCAGCTCCCTGAAATAGAGAATCTGCTCCAGTTCTGCCACAGCTGCTTCATCGTAGAGACGATAGCCCGCCGGCGTGATATCGCTCGGCTCAAGCAGACCGATCGCATCATAATGGCGCAGCGTGCGTACGCTCACGCCGGCCCGCTCAGCCAGTTCTCCAATCTGCCATTTCTTCTTTGCCATGGATGCGCCCCGTTTCTTCTTGTCTGTACCGGCCGGGTACATATCCAGCATACAGCCTGACGCTGCGTCAGGGTCAAGCGTTTTCTGTCATTCTTTTTTCTTTTTTCCGAATACAGCATCAAACAGCTTGTAGGTCCACTGCGGCCGGCTTTTGCCCTCATCCTGCCAGCCCATGATCAGATCAAACGTATAGGCATATTCCTCTCTTCGCTTTTTCGTCCACTGCGCATCGCGAATGAGCTCCGCCGCACAGCCCCTGGCGCAAAAGCCCACGCGGCGCGCCGTCAGCACCGAGCGGAAAACATGATAATCGCTGGTCACAACGAGCACGCGCTTTCCCTTCGCGCCGCCGAGCAGCTTTTCTGCATACCGGAAATTCTGCATGGTATCCTGAGACTTGTTTTCCAGCAGAATCGCCTGCGCAGGAACGCTCTGCTTTTCAAGCAGCGTCTTCATGACCTCCGCCTCGGAGATCCTGTGCCCCGGGGTCCTGCCGCCGCAGGCGACGATCACCGGCGCCATACCTTCATGATATGCTTTTGCTGCCGTCTCCGCGCGCCGGATCAGTTCCGGCTCAGGCCGATCCCCTTCGCCAAGCGCCAGACCCAGCAGAAGTATCGCATCGTATCGCTTTTTCATGATTGCTCCTCTGTCGCTCAAATCGCTTTGATCTCTTCAAGCAGTTCCTGCGCCGTCCGTGCGATGCGCTGCGCGCCCGCTTCGCGCAGGGACGCCTCCGTCCTGAATCCCCAGGTCACGGACACGCAGGGAATTCCCGCGTTCTGCGCGGTATGGAGATCTACCTGCGCATCGCCGACATAGATCACCTCGTCCCGGGAACAGCCGAGCAGACGCATCGCTTCATATACGCCATCCGGAGAGGGCTTTTTTTCCCGGGGCGGCTTATCCCCGATGACCACGCTGATCCGCTCCCCGAGATATTGACGATTCATCGCTCTGAGCGCGCTTTCTTCCTTATTGGATACAATCGCCTGCCTGACGCCCATCGCATTGAGTTCATCCAACAGAGCACAGATTCCCTCATACGGCGCCAGAAGGTCCGTGCCGTGTTCCGCGTTATGCGCGAGGAAATCGGCATATACCTGTTCAAAGCGAGGATTCTCCTCTCCATCCGGCGTCGCGCGGCGCATGAGACTGCGCATATCCTTTCTGACCATAGCCCCGAGTTCTTCCCTGGCATGGGGCGGAAAGCCGTTTTTTTCAAGCGCAGCATTGACGCTCACGACCAGATCGCTCAGCGTATCCAGCAGCGTACCGTCCAGATCCCAGATCACCGCCTTGATTTTCATAACAGCCCTCCTCTCCCGTATAGTATATATGAATTGCGGAAAAAAGAAAAGCGCCAGCTGACAGATGGCGCTTTTGCTGTTTTTAAGCATTCGTTACAGCAGATCAATACGATAGGACTCGAAGCAATTTCTTGCACCTTCTCTTCCTATCCCGGATAACGTTCTTATTCAGTATAATACTGTGCTTGCAGATTATATAGTTCAGCATATCTCGCATGCTTTGCCAATAACGTATCGTGATTTCCACACTCTACCAAATAACCTTGATGCAATACTGCAATTCGATGACAGAATCTGCAGGACGACAATCTATGAGAAATATATATCGCTGTTTTATCTCTGATCATCGAATCAAATCTATGATATAGCTCATATTCCGCTCTCGGATCCATCGCAGCTGTAGGCTCATCCAGAATGATTACTGGAGCATTTTTGCAAAGTACCCGTGCTAATACAATTTTCTGTGCCTCACCACCGGAGGGTTCAAACCCCGCCTCATCAAAACGCCGCCCGACAATCGTATCGATTCCTTCCGGTAAACTGGCTACTTTTGATTGAAGCCCAACCTGCTCGATGATTTCTTCCAATCTGTCACGATTCATCGCTTTTCCAAGAAGAATATTATCTCGGATAGAACAATCAAAAAGTTGGAAATCTTGAAAAACAGCGGAAAACTGTTCAAGGTACTGATCATAATCGTATTCCTGAATATCAACACCGTCCATCAAAATGACACCTTCAGTCGGTACATACAGGCGGCACAGCAGCTTAATCAAAGTTGATTTACCCGACCCATTTTCACCAACAAGCGCAAGGCGCTCACCCGAATCAATGACCAGATCAATATGACGAAGCGCCCAGTTTTCTGACCCCGGATAACGGAATCCCACATTGCAGAATTCAATACGGCATTTCTTTTTTGAAATCACCTTATGCTTTCCCGTGCACAGCAATTGAGGAATATGCAGATATTCATCCAGCTGATCATAGTATAAATCATAAGCACGAATCTCGGTCAACAAGTCCATGAGATTGCGCACTGCCGCCGAAAAAGAGGCGACAGCACTGATACTCATCGTGAAAGCACCGATGCTCAAACTGCCTGTAAGTACCTTACTAATCAATATGCCATATGACACACCCTGCTGAATGAACGTCAATCCAGCTCGCTTTAAACCTGAAACAATATAGTAATGATTCTGAAGAGCCGTATTCTCATCTGCTTTATCTGCCACCTGCTTTTCTCTTTCCAATAACCATCGTGACATGCTATTTATACGGATTTCTTTTCCATATCGGGCCTGCTCAAACAATTCAGCATAGTATATCCTGCGGCGATTGTGTTTAACAACATCCATAGATAGCGTCATTGCTTTCCTCATGGCCTTACTCTCAATCAGAGACGCAATAACAGCCAGCCCCGCAAACAGTATCATCATCCAGATTTCTATCGTACTGAGTATAGCAATTAACCCAGCAATTGTAATCATTTGCCCCAGGATACTTGCGCCGCAATCCAGCAAATAGCCAAAACCATGGTAATCGCATGTCAAAAACTTCTTTGCCTTCTCCTGAATGTCTTTGAAATCAGGGCTTTCCAGATTGGCATAATCTGCTTTCGCAAGCCTTTCATGCATTTCAAGTCCGAAGGCTGTATCTACACGACAGCGATGTGTAAAGCAATCCTTCGTCAAAAAAACTGTTAGTCCGTTTGATAAGCAAATCCACCCAGTAAACACAAGCACATATACTACCAAATGCTCCATTCGCTGCAAACCAGCCAACTCATCAATGACCATTTTGGGAAGCAGCGCTGCAGCAATGGGTGAAATCGCTGTTATAATCTGCAGCAGAAAAAGCCAAAGAATATAAACCTTATCGTATTTCCAACCCTGTTCCAGAAAAAATCTAAAACCCTTCAGCATAATAATCCCTCCTTGAATTCTTCCAGCTTAAAAATGGGTATAAAAATACCGCAGTAAGCTGAAAGCCTTCAAAAAAGGCAACATTAACACAAGCTCAGATTATTTGTCTGAACTCTATAATTCAGCTTCCTGCGGATTAAGCCATGATAAAAGGCTTGTACATACTGATCATATCAACAACTCCTTTCTTTTGTCTTAATTATAGTGTCCGCAAGAAAACCTGTCAATTACCGTAATAAGTTGGATTCAAAGGATCCCATACGCTTTTGATCGGCAATCTCATTCATTCCGGCTCATTCACCCCTATCCCATCCCGATGCTGCTTTAAAAAAGAAAAAGCTCTTGATCTCTCAAGAGCTTTGTGGTCGAGGTGACAGGATTGGATTCTCAGGGCCTCGACGGCCCTTCGGTCAGCGCCGTTCTGAGGCCACACTGTGGCCTCATTCATTACGGCTTATTCAAATCCTGTTCTCCTTCGATGATGCAACACAAAAGAAAAAGCTCTTGATCTCTCAAGAGCTTTGTGGTCGAGGTGACAGGATTTGAACCTGCGACCTTTTGGTCCCGAAATCGAACAGATGTTCTTGCGTGTCTTTTCATGTCGGCAGTGTTATAAGAAGGAAACCCTGCAAAATGACATGGTCAGACATGGAAAAACACATTTAGTTGCCGTTTCGTTGCAACAAATCGATGATACGAACCAAAGACAATGCAAGACTCGGATGCAACCTTGCATAAAGAATGACCATCAAATCCACTCGAAGTACGCATAATATACCATGATTTGGCAGTAAATGCAACGGGCTAAAAGGTCGCGACAATGATGCCCTCCAGCGCTGGAGGGCATTTCGTTATTCTGCTTCAAATCCGCTGTCCTTCAGCCATTTGCGCAATGCTTGGTCATTCGGGCCGGTTAGCGTGCCGCGCTTATCCACCTTGTATTCGCCAATGCGGTACGCGAATGTCGGTGCGTTCTGATACACCGGCGGCTGGCCAGTAAATTCGCCAATGGTTTTTACCATCTCTTTGCGCTGTTCGCCGGTATAGCCAAAGCGGATTTCCATGGTATCAGATTCCTCCGCTGTAATGATCAGCTCGTTTCCTTTGATCTCTGCTGTGATCTCCGCGCCGCGAGCCATCATTTCTGCCACTTCGTGTACCGGCTGCCCTTCAGCATCGGCTTGTTCTAAGCCTGCCATCAGGGCGGCTTCTACCTCGGCCATGATAGCTTCCTTCTGCTCCGGTGTAGGTTCCGGCAGTGGGATTGCTTTCCTCCTGCTCTGCCGCTGTCGGGCCTCTGGCCATTCCTCCGGCAATACGCCCGGCGCAAAATGGATCTTAAACGTGATCGCGCCGCTGGCCGGCACGTCAAATTTGAAATCGATAAATGGCAGCCGTTTGATCTCGTCAGGGATTTCGATATTCTTGTAGCGCTTGACTTCCTTACCGTCTACCATCAGGCAGACCGGCACTGCATCGCGCAGCTTCGCCGTGAGCTTTCCGCATTCCATACTTGCTTCCTCCTTTTTCGTAGGTGCCTTACAGCAGTGACAGCTTACATAAACACCCGTGGAAAGCAAGCTCAGAAATGTGGTTTCTTGAAATATTTCCAGTCCTCCTTTACGCTGGATCGGACGTATGGTACTGTCTGCCCATGGAGGTGGCGTTATGCGGGATATACTTCGTGATTTGTATTATGGCAATTACGCAGCGTTTGAGCGCACATATTCGCGCGAATCAGAACAGGCCAAGGCACTAGGGATTGTCGTTGATTTGGAAGAAAAGCTGCGGAGTATGCTGTCAGAAGAACAAAAAGCCCTATTCAAGCAATACGACGATGCGGTCGCCGATCTGGCCAGCGTTTCTAACGCGGATTGCTTCGTAGAGGGATACCAGCTGGGTGTGAATCTCATTCTGGCAGCATTTCCAGAGCACGTGGAGGAACTAAAGCAAGCCCTTGTTAACATACTCAAATGAAAATATGGAGGAAAATGCAATGAATCCAAGCAAAAAGGAACTTCAGTGCTAGCAGCAATGCTGGCGCTGTTTTTATGTTGAACAAACAAGCAGGATTTGATAGAATTACGTATAATGATGATGCAAAGTGGTGGATGGCATGAAAAAGAGTAAGCAGCCAGTCAAATCGTCATTTCGGGTAATTAAAGAACCGTACAAGCAGAGTGCCGATGATTCATTAAAGGAGTATATCCAGCGATTTCTGACAGATCCAGAGCGTGAAATCAAAATTGATAATAGAACTTACCACAAGGTAATTATGCTGTGTGAGCTGGGTATTCGATCTAGAGGCACATTCATCCTTGTAACACTAAGTTCAAGAATTAGGATACGTGTAGGCGATGTATTGATTGATGAAAATGGTCGGATGTACACAATGAAGGGTGTTGAGATGATACGCTATGAGTCAGATATGTATCCCGAATGCTTAGAAATCGTTACTCTTTCAATTTCCGGTGATCCCGAGGCAATGGGCGATTATTTGGCAGTATGCGATCCTGAAAAGAAAGAAGAGTAGTCTGAAACGGTATATCGGCGCTGACAGCAAGGTTGGCGCTGTTTTTATGTTAAGCAGAGACTGCTGCGCTTGCATATTCTGTAAGAGATGTGATATAATGATGACGAATCTTGAATCGAATTCTAAATTAGTCAGAGGTGATATGATGGCTTATATTCATAGAAGCATAGAAGAACGCTTGAATAAGGCGGCAAATACTTTTAAGGCGGTACTGGTGACCGGCCCTCGTCAGGTTGGAAAGTCAACCGTGTTGAAGAAAGTGTTCCCTGAACGGAAGTATGTATCGCTGGATGACCCTTTTCTTGAGGAGCAGGCTAATCAGAACGGTTCTATGTTCATGATGCTCAATCAGCCTCCTATCACATTTGACGAGGTACAGCGAGCGCCTATTCTGTTCCGCTATATCAAAATGAAATGTGACGAAACGGATGATAAGGGCCTTTATTGCCTGTCTGGATCGCAGCAGTTTAAGCTGATGCAGAATGTCTCCGAAACGCTTTCGGGCCGTATCAGCATTCTTGAATTGGCTGGTTTGTCCTTGCGAGAGATGCAAGGCGATCCTTTCAACCAGCGCTTCCTGCCTACAATGGAATATATTCTGGAGCGTCAGAAAACAGCGAAAGCGCCTGAAAACATTTGGGAAATCATTCATCGCGGCTCCTATCCTGCCTTGCAGGACGAGACCTTGGAGTGGGCAACTTTCTATGCTGACTATGTGCGTACCTACATTGAGCGCGATGTGCGCGAGCTTTCCGCCGTACAGGATCTGGATGCTTTCCGTCGGTTCATGATCGCTGCAGCAGCGCGAACGGGTGAAATGCTCAACTATTCTAATATTGCGGATGAAGTTGGTAAGGACGTCGCGACTGTCAAGAATTGGATTTCTATTCTGGAGGCATCTGGCATTATCTATTTGCTGGAACCCTATGCTCCTGCTGTGCTGAAGCGCGCTATCAAAACACCCAAGCTCTATTTCCGAGATACCGGTCTGGCTTGCTATCTGACTCGCTGGCTGACTGCTGATGCGCTGGCATATGGCGTGATGAATGGCCCTATGTTTGAGACTTTCGTTATTTCGGAGATTTTGAAATCCTTCTCCAACGCCGGTCTCGATTATCGTTACTTCGTTTCCTATTATCGCGGCAAGGATAAAGCGAAGGTGCAGAAGAATGGAGTAAGCGTTGAATCCGAGAGCGAGATCGATTTTATCATCGAAGAAAATGGCGTGTTGTATCCCATTGAGATTAAGAAAGCCTCCAATGTGCATGCAGATATGACCAGCGCATTTCAGATTCTTGATAAGGTGCCTGAGAAAAAGCGTGGTATGGGAGCGGTGATCTGTACCTGTCCTCAGCCCGGAGCGTTGAGAGAAAACGTGTTGCAGATTCCTGTGTGGTATATCTGATACTGAGGCGAGATCACAAGTTACTTCGTGTGAACGACATTGGCTGTTTCGTGGGTATTGCAATTTATGCAATACCCACTTTTATCATTTTTCATGCTGTTTCTTGAAATATGCTCGTTCGACCTTTACGTACAGTTAAGCATATGGTACTGTCAGGCCATGGAGGTGATATTAGGTGAAACGAATTCTTTCTGAGGATGCATGGCTGGCCAGCGTGGGCAAACATCGCGGTGTGGCGATCCGAATACTTGATATTTTCGAGGAAATGCTGGAAAACAAAGGCGTTTCGATTCCCGACGAGGATCGGACGGGCGATGAGTCCGAAGCATGTCTGTATGGCATGACGTATGCCGATTTAGAAAACGCAATCGAAGAATTGCTTGGCAGATATTACCCTTCGCAGGAGAAATGATAAACAGCGTCGGCATGCAGTCGACGCTGTTTGCATATATGCGAATGTTTTCTGTAATTATAGGTAAAAGTGCAACTTGGCTATATCATCCAGCTGTTTGGCAATCAGAGCAAACGGCTTATTCAGATCCAGCGTTTTTACGCTGATCTGGTTGCCGGTGATGCCAAACGTGAAATCAGGCACGATAGCCTCCTCGGTTTTGGCATAGAGCAGCATGCCAGATACAGGGCCATCTTGCGCGGCCTCCTGATTCTTCACGTAAGTGAATACCTGATAGAGATTGCCGGAATGTACGCTGTAACTGTCGTGATGCATTTGCATGGTATGCCCATAATACTTTGCATCAATGATCAGCGTCCGGTCACCATGCCGTAGCATGATGTCGGTTTGCATGGTTGGCAGGAAGCGAACAGATGCAGGATCTGTGCTCTCATCCAGATCCCACTTTACCTGTGCAGCAGAGGCCTTCAGTTGTGGATGATGCTGGCGGTAATATTCGAGAATGAACTTCTCATACAAACGTTCCATGTGTTCATCTGAAAATGCAGCCATTTTGTACTTACCGTCTTCTGTGGTTTGGAGCATTCCCTCCAGCACCAGCTTGCACACATTCAGCAGCATTTCGTATGAACGGTTGCTGCGCTGCAGTTTCAGCGTATTCCAGCGAATTGCTGAAGGTTCTAATACATCGACGTTGTCAAAAAACAGCAATGCCTTTTTCAACGCCTGTTTTTGTGCAGCGGCTACGGATTTTTCACGGATCAGCAGGATGGCCGTCGTTTTCAGAACCTGATTGAACACATTATTTTCCGACAATTCATCGAATTCACAGGCCAGCACTTTCTTTTGCTGAATCTGCTGGCGGATTGTACCGGAAATATCCAGCTTACCGCGTAGGACAGGCAGCGTATTATGTCGGGAAACATATTCCCGATAGAGTCCCTGCTTTAGCTGCTGTGTTATGCCCTTCGCAAGAATGGCGGCGAACAGGTCCTGTATTTTGTCAAATTCCTCTGCAGCAACTTCTTCGTAGTTGCCCTGCTTCAACACCTGAAACGCGTATGCCAGCATGTGGTATACGTTTTGAATCAGAATTCCCTTATCGCTCGTCATTCAAAAACACCGCTCAATCTGCTCTCCCAGCGATCCACCTTGCCAGAATCATCAAACCAATACTCGCGGAGCATGGGCAAGATGTCGTAATACACCACAGCCTTCATCCATTCCTCGGTACATTCCTTCTGGTTGCAAAAATAGCTGTGGCCAATGCAGAAGCCGCTACCGAGAGATGCATCCTTACGGATATCGCGGTTGAGATCCTTGATGCAGTCGATCAGACTGTCAAACATCTCATTGCCAAAGCCGGACTGATATGCAACAAAACCCTCGGTATCGAACGCCGGATCCATCTCAAAGAAGCTGAAACGACGGCGGAGGGCATAGTCGATCATGGCAAGGCTGCGGTCGGCTGTATTCATCATGCCGATGATATAGACGTTGTCCGGTACGGAGAACTTTTTCTTGGAGTATGCCAGCGTAGCGAATGTGTTGCGGTACTCTTTCTCGATAAGCATGAGCAGTTCACCGAAGATTTTGCTCATATTGCCGCGATTGATTTCGTCGATAATGAAGAAATAATCACGGCCTTTATCCTCAGAAGCACGGATGCAGAAATCGTAAAAGATGCCATTCGTCAGCTCAAAGCCCTTATCGGTTGGCTTATAGCCCATGATAAAGTCCTCATAAGAGTAATTCTGATGGAACTGCACGAATTCGATACGGCTTTCGTCCTTCACGCCCATCATTGCATAAGCCAGACGCTTGGCAGCGTACGTCTTTCCGACGCCCGGTGCACCTTGGAGGATGACGTTTTTCTTATGATGCAGCAATGCACAGAGCGTATCGAAATTTTCGCTGCTCATGTATACCTGCTGCAGGAACTTGGTTCGGTCGTATGCTTCCAGTTCGTTTGCTTTAGAATACAGGGGATACATCGACAGATCCACCTTCTCCAGTGCAGATTTCAGTTCATCACGCATCTTCCAGACAAAGGAACCGCGTTCATCAGAGGTGGCAACGCGCCCGATGTACAGGATTGGCCACCAACGCGAATTCGGATCTTCCGGATTCTCAACCGGGCAATTTGCCTTTTTAGCTACACGCTGGGCAAGCGCAGAAGAACCGCGATTATAATAGTTCCAGCTGTCGCCATATTTTTCAGCCAGTTGGATACAGGTGGCTTCGCCGCCAATATCCAACATACGGCGCATGATGATCAAGCTGTCCTGATTGAAAACTTCCGTATCATTGATCAATGCGAGCCAATCTTCTTCAGTGAGATTCGGAGAATATGCATCGTGAGTACCTTTGGGTGGCGTTTCGTTATCACGCAATCCCCAAATACCTTGGCCGAGACCCGCTACCGAATAGAACAAATCAGAGCTTCCTTCTTTATATGACTGCGTCTCTGAACAATGCGTTTGAATAGCGGCAGATATGGCTTGTTCCCAGTTAGGATTTGTATGGATACTAGGCAGCTTGCCACGTTCTTTCATCTTGGAGCAAATGTCATTCAGATGGCCTTTTCCGCCAAGAATTTTCAGCGATTCGATAATCTCACTCAAATATGTCGTCTTTTCAACCTGCTCAGAGAAGTATCGGCTGATATAGAAACCAACGTCGATTGTCATTGTCCGAAGCTGCGGATCCGGGTAGCAACTATCCATCAGATGCTCGTCCAGCATATTGCGCAATTCGCTGTCCTGCTGCAATTCAGCACAGATCTCATCATAGAAGCTTATGCTGTTGCGCATATTCGCGGCATAGGCACCTTTTTTGAAGGCGTAGTTGCTGATCAGCTGCTTGGCTACCATACGGACTTCGCTGTATTTATAGATATAGTATTTATCCGGATAACGCAGCCACAGGTACGTACTGATGGCATTCTCACCCTGAAAATGCTGCTTTGCACCATTGCCATATTCAGCCAGAAGCATATCGGCCTGCGCCTTGAAATGTTCAATACGCTCGATCAGATCCTTACTTTCGTCAAAGAGGGACACAAATGCAGCGCGCACAGTTTCCGGCGCAGCGGTTGCAAAGCGAATCAACATTTCCCGGGGGAAGTTGTTCATCGAGGCCAAAAGATTATATGTCTTGTCAAAAGCTCGCTTGAGCATCTCCGGAAGATCCTCAGCCTGAATATCCCAGTTGCCCTGAAAATGCTTTACCGCCTGCCACTTGTATTGCTCGTTCTTCCAATGAAATTCAACGAAATCACGCTTATAAGCATCAAGGGCAGCATTGAAAATGTCTCGATTGAACATATGTATTCCTCCGGATTTCAGGATTGACAAGAATTAATAGTACTGCTCCACATAACCATAGGCTTTGGCAAAGACTTCCTGATCCTTGATGTGGTATCTGCGCATTATCACATCGCGCAGGTTTTTGCTGACTTCTTTTCTGCCTGTAGACGTATCCTGCCAGCCAGGGAAGCGTACAATTCTGACAATACCATCGATATCATTGACGATACGTTCGACGATGACCGGTGTTGCAGAGGTGCGTACTGTCTGGAAAAGCTTGGTCAGCATGGCTTTGGCCTTATCGATTTCATCTTCCGGAACCACTTCACGCTCCATACGTGCGGCATCCTTGGCCAATTCGAGCAGCGCTTTCAGGAATTCCATACTCGTCAGCAGACCGGCCTCGTGTTCTTCACGCAGTTTTTCCATGCGCTCACCAAGCGCAATGAATCGCGGATCATTCGGATGCTTTCGGATAATGGCAGCAAGGTCTAGTTCCACCTTGCGACGTCGCTTGTCCTGCGTGGTATTACCTGCGATGAACTGCTCGATAATCGCTGCGTCCATTTCAAGGACTTCTTCGTCCTTGACAACTTCTTCAACGGAAATATTCTCATGAACGAGCTGGAGGGTTTTGGAGCCCAGCGCAGCCCAAATGAGCTTGCCTCGCTCATCCACGGGGCGCACGGAATCATACACCTTGGAAAGCCAGCGATAGTCAGCCTTGAAGGGTGTCAGGCAATCATCCGGGGACAGCGCATTCCATACACGGTTCAGAACACGATACTGTGCACCGAATTCATCGCGGTCTTTATCCGTAGGAATGCAATCCTGCGCAGCAACCAGCGCTTCCCAGTCATCACTGGCACGGTCTACGCCGGGGAAGAAACGCAGACAGCCTGCAACGAGTTCCGGCACCTTGGATTTCACGCTATCGATGTTGGTAATGATCTTCTCAACGGCGTCGGCATCAAAGGCGAGCGCTTTAGCTACATCATCAAAGATGCCCACATAGTCCACAATCAGACCGTATGTTTTGTCCTGTCCATACACGCGGTTGGTACGGCAAATGGCCTGCAGCAGCGTATGGTCCTTCATGGGCTTATCCAGATACATCGCCTGCAGGATCGGGGCATCAAAACCGGTGAGCAGTTTGCTGGTGACAATCACAATCTGTAGCGGATTGGCGGGATCACGGAAATCGTCCAGCACCTTGGCTTCTTCATCGCGGGTACGACGCCATTTCTTGTACTCATCAGCCTTATCATTATTCGTATCCATAACGATGGTTGATGCCGTTTCACCGAGAAGTTTATCCAGCTCTTTCTTATAGAGCACGCAGCATTCACGATCATAACAGACAACCTGAGCTTTGAAACCATTCGGGTTGATCTTCGTCATGAAATGCTCAGCGATGTGCTCGCAGACAGCACGGATGCGTTCCGGATCTTTCATGATCGCAGCCATGCGTACGCGCTGCGCCACCTTGGAGCGTTCATCTTCCGTAAGGCCCACTTCATCCGCCATCTGCTTGAAGGCCTCGTCTATGGCCGTCTGATCGACTTTCAGCTTAACCGGAACCGGTTCGAAATGCAGCGGCAGCGTGGCTCGGTCGCTGACGGAATCAGCAAAGGAATAGCGGCTCATATAGCCGGTACGATCCTCTGTCGCGCCGAAGGTAGCGAAGGTATTCTTGTCCAATCGGTTGATCGGTGTGCCGGTCAGGCCGAAGAAGAATGCCCTCGGCAGCGCTAGACGCATCTTTGCGCCAAGGTCGCCTTCCTGCGTGCGGTGCGCTTCGTCGACCATAACGATGATGTTGTCGCGCAGATTCAGAGGCTCCTCCACACGGGCGAATTCAAAAATCTTTGTGATAATGACCTTTCGGGTATCTGCCTTCAGCAGACGGATCAGTTCATCGTTGGTTTCGGCAGGAACGAGATTCGGCACATCGGCCATGGAGAAGGTGCCGAAAATCTGACCGGCCAGGTCGATACGGTCGTTGACAATCAGCACGGTGGGCGAATTCAATTCCTTCATCATGCGCAG
Source organism: Clostridia bacterium (assembly GCA_017436605.1). Classification (GTDB taxonomy): domain Bacteria; phylum Bacillota; class Clostridia; order Christensenellales; family Aristaeellaceae; genus Ventricola. The sequence goes on from JAFSCW010000074.1 coordinate 27,096, forward strand.
CTTCTGCGCGGCGAAGACCATCAGCAGAGACTTGCCGCTGCCCTGGAAATGCCAGATGAGGCCTTTTTTCGGATAACCAGCTTTGACGCGGTTGACGATCAGATTCGCGCCCTCGTACTGCTGATAGCGGCAGACGATCTTGATTTTGCGGTTGCGCTTATCGGTGGAGAAAAGCGTGAAATAGCGGAACAGGTCCAGAATGACCTCTTTGCGCGTCATAGAAACGACACTGGCCTGTACTTTCGACAGATCGCCTTCTTCATGCGGGATATCTGCATACCAAGGTCCCCACAGTGTTATAGGCGCACCAATAGAGCCATAGCGGAAGCGCTTGCCTTCCGTGGCAAAGTTGAAGATATTGGTGACAAACATCTGCGGAATGGATTTTTCGTAATTCAGAATATCACCAGCACCGTCCATCCAGCTGATAGCCGGGCGGACAGGTGTTTTCATTTCACCGATACCAATGGGAAATCCGTTGATCAGCAGAACGATATCCAGCCGCTTGCCGCCATTGGTCTGCGGATAGACCCACTGATTGGTTACAACGAAATGGTTATTGGACGGATCGTCATAATCAAAGAACCGGATGCTGATCGAACGGCCATCCTTGTCAAAGGGGAAGCTGTTCTCCTCGAATACCAGCTTCTTGAAACGCTCATTCTGCGTGACGAGATCATGCGGGCGCACAGTAGAAATGAGTGCACGCAGCTTATAAATGACCGTATCCGCATGGGACGGCGTTTCGGCAATGCACGGATTCAGACGGATCAGCGCATCACGGAGGTAAGATTCCACCAGCACATCTGAATCTGCCCGAGGAAGCTCTCCGGCAGGAATATACGTCCATCCATTGCTCTTGATCGCATCGATGACCATGTTTTCAACATGCTGTTCACTGAAATTGGTGGGCATATGTATAACCTCCGTCATTGGTTTCTATTTCCATTTTATCATAGAATCAGTATATGAGGTCGCTTGGTGAGCGACAAATTTTGATTTGTCGGTCTGTTCGACAAATTCACAGAATAGCTTCTGACGCTCTATACTTACTACCATAACAGGTAGAGCAGCCAAATCGGTCATTTCGATATGGCTTGTTAGCACTGTTTGGACTTTACTGAGAAGCA
>JAFSCW010000075.1 GCA_017436605.1 Clostridia bacterium
CAAGATGGGCAAGACCGAGAAGGGCGCCCTGTGGCTCTCCGCGGAGAAGACCAGCCCGTACGACTTCTATCAGTACTGGCGCAACATCGACGACAAGGACGTCGGCAAGTGCCTCGGCCTTCTGACCTTCCTGCCGATGGAAGAGGTTCGCCGCCTCGCCGCGCTCGAGGGCAGCCAGATCAACGAAGCCAAGAAGGTTCTCGCTTACGAGGTTACCAAGCTCGTCCACGGCGAAGAAGAGGCCATCAAGGCGCAGGAAGCCGCTGCGGCGCTCTTCGGCGGCGCGGGCATGGGCGGCTCCATCCCGACCACCGAGCTCACCCGCGAGCAGCTTGCTGCCGACGCCCGCGTAACCACGCTGCTGGTTGCCAGCAAGATCGCGGCGTCCAGCTCTGCTGCGCGCCGTCTCATCCAGGGCGGCGGCGTTGCGGTGAACGATCAGAAGATCGCCGATGTGAACGCGGTTGTGACCGAGGACATGTTCGCCGGCGACGGCCTGATGCTCCGCTCCGGCAAGAAGAAGTTCCATCTCTTTACCCTGCAGTAATCGCGAAAGGAGTCATCCATGGCCGATCAGCTGAGTTATAAAACGCTGCGTGAAGAGAATTCTGCGGAGTTCATCATCAACAAATCCCGCTTCATCGGCTATGGCTGCCCCTGCAAAACCGAGGAGGAAGCGCTTGCCTTCCTCGCCCGCATCCGCCAGAAGCACAAGGACGCGACCCACAACTGCTATGCGTACATCATCGGCCTGAACAGCGGCATCATGCGCTACAGCGACGACGGCGAACCCGGCGGAACCGCCGGCATGCCGATCATCGAGGTGATGAAGGCGCGCGGCGTGGTCAACTGTGCGGTCGTCGTCACGCGATATTTCGGCGGCGTGCTGCTGGGCGCAGGCGGCCTCGTTCGCGCCTATGCGCAGGGCAGCAAAACCGCGCTGGATGCAGCTGGCGTCGTCGTCATGGAAAAGAGCCTGCGCTATATGGTGGAGGTCGATTACTCCACCTGGCAGCGCCTGGAATACTTCCTGCGCAGCGCGCCGGTGATCATCGAGCACAATGAATTCGGCGCGAGCGTCGTCTGCACGCTCATGGTCCGCAAAAAGGACGCAGAGCATCTCCTCTCTGAAATTACCAGAGTAACCGACGGCACGGCGGAAACCCTCGAGGACGGCGAGCTGTATTACCCCTGGCCAGACAAAGAGGACTGACGAAACTGCATACAAAAGGACCTCTGATCGGAGCGTTTTCTCCGACCAGAGGTCTTTTTTATTAGCTGTCTTCTTTTTCCAGCGCCCAGATATGCCGGTCTCTCCGGAAGATGAGACAGGTCGCCACGCCAAGCAGCCAAAGAAGCGCAAACAGCATCGCCGCTCCGCTGCCCTTGCCCTCTCCAAAGAGCGTATGGAAAACACTGCCCGCCTGCCGGGCCGCCATGAACGGCTCAAACAGGCGATCCACCAGAAATCCGCCGACCGTATAGCCGATGGGAATGGTAAAAAACTGCAGCGTGTTGCGCGCGGAATACACCCTGCCCTGCATGTTCACCGGGATGCGGCTCCGGAAAAGGACGTCCAGATTGGCGTTCATCAGCGGAATTCCAATCCAGCCGAGCAGCGCGCCGATGCACCATACGGGTATGCTCCTGCCAAAGGCGAGCAGAAAATTCTCCGTGCTCATCGACAGCAGCAGCGTATTGCAGATGACGCGCACGCGGCTCTTCGGCTTGGGCCATACCGAAGCCAGAAGGCTTCCGGCGATCATCGCCGCGCCCGTCATGCTGTTGACCAGACCGAGCGCCGCCTCTCCTCCGCCCTCTCTGGAGAGCAGCATCGCAGGAAACGCAGCATTGTAGACGGATGCAGAAAAGTTGATCGCCGCAAGGAACAGGATCAGATGCAGAATCCCCGGATTCTCGCGCAGATACCCGATCCCGCTTTTCGCCATGCCAAGCACGCTCTCCTTTGCCCGTTCCGGACTCCGGATTTCCGGAATGGGTATCAGAAGAAGCAGCGAAACAAATGCTGCGGCAAAGGTAAACAGGTCAAACAGGATGACAGTCTGTATGCCGGAAAGCATCATCAGCGCTGTCGCCAGCGCCGGCGCGAGCATATTGCACAGGGAATTGAAAAGCGAACGAAGACCGCTGGCCATCTGATAATGCTCCTTGGGCGTGAGCAGCGTGATCGTCACGTCGCCTGCTGGCTGCTGGAACGTATTCATCAGGCCGCCAAGCGCGTTGAGCAGGTACAGATGCCCGATCTCCAACCTTCCCAGATATAGCAGTGCTGCCGTTGCCAGCGTACAAAGCGCCGCAAACGTATCGCAGATCAGCATAATCTTCTTTTTGCTCCATCTGTCGCTGATTGCGCCGGCGAAAATACTCACCAGCACATACGGCGTATAGGAACACACGGTCAGAAGCGCTGTTTTGAGCGCAGAGCCCTGCTGCTGATACGACCAGACGACCAGCGCAAAGCTGGTCATGCTGCTGCCCAGCGCTGAGAAGGACTGCGTGCTGAGAAGAATCAGAAATGCTTTGAGACTATGTAATGTTTGGTTTGTTTTCATAAGGCTTTGCTCCTTGATACATTTTTCTTCGGATGCAAAACCCGCGCAGACAAGCCTTTGCCCTTTATCTCCATGCAGCTGTCTGCCCGGGCCTGCATGGAGCGGATACAATGCAAAGAATCATTTGTTTTCCTCCTGCCAACAAAATAGAGGCTGCCAGAGGCAGCCCCTTGAATCCGGTATTACACCGGCATAGTCTTGTTTTCAGCGTTGAGCATCGTGTTGTCGATCTTCAACTGCTGAGCCTGACGATACTGGAAGAACTTCGGAGCAACCTTCGGGAACAGGGCGTAAGACAGGACGTCCTCCTCCTGAGTGTAATACTCGCGGATTTCCTCACGGTACTTGTCCATCTCCGGCTTGAGCAGGTCAGCCGGACGGCAGGTGATGACCTCGGCGTCGCCGATGGCGAGCTTACGGACTTCCTCATTGACCTCAGCCGGCAGACGGCCGTATTCGCCCTTGAGCAGGCCCTTGGACTCGTTCGGGAAGGTCTTGTAGCGGCCGAACAGAACGTTCATAACCGCCTGGGTACCGACGATCTGAGAGGTCGGGGTAACCAGCGGCGGATAGCCGAAGTCCTTGCGGACGCGCGGGATCTCAGCCAGAACGTCATAGTACTTGTCCATGGCGTTGAACTGCTTGAGCTGGCCGATCATGTTGGAGAGCATGCCGCCCGGAACCTGATACTTCAGAGTGTTGGCGTCAACGCTCAGAACCTTGGCGGTATCACGCCAGCCGTCCTTGCTCAGGCGGTCGGCGACCTTGCGGAAGTGCACGGCGCACTCGCTCATCAGATCCATATCCAGACCCGGATCCCACTCGGTGCCCTTCAGGGTCGCGCACAGGGACTCGGTCGCCGGCTGGGCAGTACCCTCGGCCAGCGGGGACAGCGCGGTATCCACGATATCGCAGCCCGCCTCGATGGCCTTGAGGATGGTCATCGCGCCGGTACCGGCGGTGTTGTGGGTATGCAGGTGGATCGGCAGCTTGGTGTTGGCCTTGAGCTTCTTGACGAGGCTGTAGGCGTCGTACGGGAGCAGCAGGTTCGCCATATCCTTGATACAGATGGAGTCCGCGCCCATCGCTTCGATCTCCTTGGCCAGCTTCACGAAATACTCCTCGGTATGAACCGGGCTGATCGTGTAGCTGATGGCGATCTCGCAGATGCCGCCGTACTTCTTGGTGGACTTGACAGCCTGCTCGAGGTTGCGCAGGTCGTTCAGCGCGTCGAAGATACGGATGATGTCAATGCCGTTCTCCAGCGCCTTCTTTACGAACGCATCGACGACGTCGTCCGCGTAGTGCTTGTAGCCCAGAATGTTCTGGCCGCGGAAGAGCATCTGCAGCTTCGTATTGGGCATCTTGGCCTTCAGCTGGCGAAGACGCTCCCACGGATCTTCGTTCAGGAAGCGCAGGCAGCTGTCGAACGTCGCGCCGCCCCAGCACTCCACAGAGTAGTAGCCGACCTTATCGAGCTTCTCAGCGACCGGAAGCATCTCGTCCAGACGCATACGGGTTGCGCCCTGAGACTGATGCGCGTCGCGCAGAATGGTATCGGTGATAAGCACCTTGCCCATATCTCAATTTCCTCCTTATTACTTTCCCGCAGCTGTGCGGGAGCGCTCCCCCGGCGGCTTACCGCCGCCGGGAAAGCGGGACTCAGTCGAATCGAGGGATTAGCCGAACATGGAGATGAACACGCCCGCAGCAACAGCAGAGCCGATAACGCCGGCGACGTTCGGGCCCATGGCATGCATGAGCAGGAAGTTGGCCGGGTTCTCCTGCTGGCCGACCTTCTGGGAAACACGCGCCGCCATCGGAACAGCGGAAACGCCGGCAGAACCGATCAGCGGGTTGATCTTGCCGCCGGTCAGCTTGCACAGGAGGTTGCCCAGCAGGACGCCGCCCGCAGTGCCGCCGCCGAAGGCCGCAACGCCGAGGACGATGATCTTGATGGTCTCAACCTGCAGGAAGGTATCCGCCTTCGCAGTCGCGCCAACGGTGAAGCCCAGGAAGATGGTGACGATGTTCATCAGCTCGTTCTGCGCGGTCTTGCACAGACGATCCGCAACGCCGGACTCCTTGAACAGGTTGCCCAGCATCAGGGAACCGATCAGCGGAGCAGCGCTCGGGAGCATCAGGGAAACGACGACGGTAACGGCGATCGGGAAGATGATCTTCTCGGTCTTGGTCACCGGACGCAGCTGGCCCATGACGATCTTGCGGTCGGCTTCCTTGGTCAGCGCGCGCATGATCGGCGGCTGAATAACCGGAACGAGCGCCATGTAGGAATACGCAGCGATCGCGATCGGTCCCAGGAGACCCGGGGCAAGCTTGGTGGTGACGTAGATGGCCGTCGGGCCGTCCGCGCCGCCGATGATGCCGATGGCGCCGGCCTCAGCCGGGGAGAAGCCCAGCAGCAGGGCGACCAGGAACGCAGCGAAGATGCCCAGCTGCGCGGCAGCGCCCAGCAGCAGGGAGATCGGGTTCGCAATCAGCGGAGCGAAGTCGGTCATCGCGCCGACGCCCATGAAGATGAGCGGCGGGAAGATGCCCAGCTTAACGCCCTGATAGAGGTAGTACAGCAGACCGCCGTTCTGCTTGACATACTGATAGCCGACCAGCACGTCGCCGTTGTAGATCGGCACGCCGGCCTTGCCATGGTACACCGGGTTGGAGATGATCTCGTAGATCGGCTCGTCCATGATGCCCGCCAGCGGCAGGTTGGTCAGCAGCATACCGAAAGCAATCGGCATGAGCAGGAGCGGCTCAAACTGCTTGACGATGGCCAGATACAGCAGCACGAAGGAGATCAGGATCATCACCAGCGCCTTCCAGTTGCCGGTGAGGATGGAGTAGATACCGGAATCCTTCACGATACCGGCGACGGTGCCGCCGATGGTGAAGTCGTCAATCGCCTGCTCAAGGGAACCGATGGCGCCCTCAGCTTCTTCATCGACATAAACGGGGATCAGTTCAGCCGGGTCGCTGACCAGCGTAGCAAACGCGCGGGTCTCCGCAACCTCAGCGGCAGGCTCAACAGGAGCCGCAACCTCCTCCGCGCAGGCCGGCAACGCAAAGAGCATGCACAGCAGCGCGAGGACACTCAGAATCTTTTTCACAGCGTATAACCCCTTTTTGCTTTTGCTGGATTACTCGAGCACGACCAGAGCGTCGCCGGTGTTGACAGTGGAGCCCTTGGTGCAGGCAACCTGAGCAACCTTGCCGTCGCGCGGAGCCATGATCTCATTCTCCATCTTCATGGCCTCGAGGATCACGAGAACGTCGCCCTTCTTAACGGTCTGGCCGGCAGCGACCTTCACGTCGAGGATGTTGCCCGGCATCGGAGCGTTGACCTTCTCGCCGCCGGCAACCGGAGCCGGAGCAGCAGCAGGAGCCGGAGCAGCGGCCGGGGCCGGAGCAGCGACCGGAGCCGGAGCGGCAACCGGGGCCGGAGCAGCGACCGGAGCCGGAGCGGCAACCGGGGCCGGAGCGGCGACGACCGGAGCGGCGCCAGCAGCAACTTCTTCAACAGCAACCTGATAAGCAACACCGTTAACGGTAATGACAAAATTACGCATAATGGATATCCTCCTCAATAATCTTCTTATTTGTTATTTTGCAGTGAGTTACATGAATTGTGTTACGGTTTGTTGCAGCCGATTACAGGCGGCTGTAAACCTGCTCCTCACGACCGGCGCGGTTCCAGGCCGGGGTGCCGACGCGGCGGATCGAGCGGACCACGAAGGTGCTCTTCGCCTTGGCCGGATTCTCCTTGACTTCCTCTTCGATCACGGTCATCAGCGCGGCAGAAATCGCGGCGACAATGGCGTCGTCGTTCACATTCGCGGTCTGGATGACGATGGTCGGCGCATCAGCCTTCGGAGCGGCTACGTTCTTCAGGTTGCTGAGCTTGAAATCACCGGCGGTGATCTTCGGCAGAACCTTTTCCATGCCCTTGATGATGCCGATCAGGATGACCAGGCCGCAAAAAACGGTGCCCATGCCAACCAGCGCAACAGACAGGCCATAAGTCAGAATCGAAAACATGTCTTTATCCTCCCCTGATTACAGCGGCATGTTGCCATGCTTTTTGGGCGGGTTGGAATCACGCTTGCTGCTCATCAGTTCGAGCGCGGCGATCACCATCAGGCGGGTATCCGCCGGATCGATCACGTCGTCGACGAGGCCCTCGAGCGCGGCGTTCACGCCGTCCGCGACCTCGGCTTCATACTTGGCAGCCAGCTCCTTGCGCGCAGCCAGCGCGTCGCCCTTGCTGTTGTTGATGTCGTCCTTGCCCCAGATCGCAATCGCGGCTTCGCCGGTCAGCGGGCTGATGCAGGCGCCCGGCCAGGCATAGGTCGCGTCGGCGTTGGCGCTGCCGCCCATGGCGACGTACGCGGCGCCGATGGCGTTGCCGATGACGACGGTGATCTTCACGGTGGTCGCCTCGCTGTAAGCGTAGACCAGCTTGGAAGCGGCCTTCACGACGTTCAGCTGACGATCGACGGTCTTGAAGATCTCAAGGCCGGTGGAGTCCACCAGGGACACGACCGGGATGTTGTAGCAATCCGCAAAGCGGACGAAGCGGGCGATCTTCTCCATGCGCTTGTCGCAGGTGTCGCCCTTGCCGGTATACGCGAACGCCACGGTGCGGCCGGCGAGCTTGCCGAACGCGGTCACGGCGCCGGTGTAGCCGGCGGAAACCTCAAGCACAGAGCCGGCGTCCGCCATCGCTTCGATGACAGCCTTGCCGTCGGCGCCGGCGGTCAGGCCGGACAGCTTGCGGTTCATGTCCTCCTCGACGGAGAACGGAGCGTCTTCGAGGTTATTGGCCGGCAGGATGCCCAGCAGCTTCTTGGCGGTCGCAATCGCTTCCTCTTCGGTTTCGCAGGCAAACTGGGCAGCGCCGTTCTCAACAGCGATCTTCGCGCCGCCGAGTTCGACGTCCTTCATGACGTCCTTGCCCATGGTCGCGGAAAGAACCTGCGGGCCGGCCTCCAGCAGCGCGCCGGCCTTGCCGACGATCGTCAGATCAGCCAGTTCCGCCATCATCGCCGCAGCGCCCACGCACGGACCGAGGACCATCGCGATCATCGGCACCACGCCGGACAGGCGGGCCATATGCGCAAAGATATCGGCATACGCCTCAAGTGCAGCAGCGCCTTCGCCAACGCGGGCGCCGTTGCTGTCGCACATGAGAACGACCGGGGTGCCGGTCTTGCGGGCAAGCTCGAGAACCTTGACGATCTTCTTCGCCTGCTTCGCGCCGACAGCGCCGTCCATCACAGCAAAATCCTGCGCGACCACGTACACGGGACGGCCATCGACCGTACCGGAACCGGTCACAACGCCGGCGTCGCTCAGAAGCATGGCCTGCTCCATGAAGCTGCCGTCGTCGAGCAGCAGTTCAACACGCTCGCGCGCGGTGAGCTTGCCGCTCTTTTTGATCTTCTCAACGCCAGCGGCATTCTCAAGAATGTCCTGCTTGCGCGAGAGCACCTGATTGAGATCCTGAAGGGTGCTCATTCCACTATCGCCTCCATAATCATATAGCTCTGAACTTCAGCAGATGCATCTTTGCAGCATCCACCCTGATTCAGATACAATTTATCCCATTTTCCTTGATTCAACAAAACTCTCCCTATTCCTGCTTCTTTTTCACAAAAAAGCGAAAAAGTGAAAACATTAACAAATATAAGGAATGTGTTTTGTCTCTATTGGCTCTGTCATTCATTTTTCTGAATGAGAATCAATTCGGGCGTACCCTTTGCCGCGTTCAAAAAGCGATGATGCGCCACATTGTACATCCTGACGGACAGGCCCTGCGCATACGCAAGCAGCGCGTCCAGCTCTTTGGTTCCTTCCTCATGCCCGGGATAGATGCAGACCGTCACCACGCCGCCCGGACAAATCAATTCCAGCGCCGCCTCCACAGCCGCAAGCGTCGTATCCGTCTTTGTCGTCACGGCATGCTGCGCGCCCGGCAGCCAGCCCAGATTGAACATCACGGCTCGAACCCCCTGCGGCACATGGCGCCGCATCGTTTCATGGCCGGCAAGAATCAAGGTCGTCCTCGCTTCCATGTCGGCATCGCGCACGCGTTCCCGCGTCCGCTCGACAGCCTCAGGCTGCACGTCGAACGCATACACATGTCCGGCCTCGCCGACCAGTCCGCACAAAAACAGGGTATCCTTGCCATTGCCCATCGTGGCGTCCACCACGCTGTCTCCCGGGCGGATTGAACCGAGCATATATCCCGCTGCGAGATGACGCGCATTGCGCAGAACAAATCTATCCGTATCGCCGTGCATGTCAGGCTCCCCCTTTCGCATCGTTTTCATAATACAGATGCCAGTAGCGGATCTCGCCGCGCTCCGCCGTACATTCCAGAACGGCGTTTTCCTTCGCATCTTCATCCATCGGACAGCAGTAGCGCAGCGTAACGATTCCCTCTTCGGAAACCAGCGCCTGCGCCCAAAGGCTGCCCTGTTCATAGAGCATGCCGCCCTCCGGCGGAATCGCCCGGCTGCAGCGGAAACGCGCCGCAGCATCGGAAAGCGGCATACCGACCGTCAGTCCGCGCGGCCCTTCGACGGCGTCGTCGCTCACGCTCAGCCCCCGGACCGTTTCCACGCCGGTGTTTTCATCCAGGCCCAGCCTTACCACCGCTCCATCGTAGACCAGCATGCGGCCGGCCGCGCCCGGCAGGGTCTGGATCTGCGCCGGCTCGCCCAGCGCTTTGATCAGCTCCGCCGTCTGCGCGCCCAGAACGCGCACGTCCATCAGCGTCAGATCGTGTTCGCCAAACGCCGCCGCATCGCAAGCGGAAAGCAGCATGTCGCTTTGCTGGCGGGATGCGATTTCCTCCGCTGTCATCAGGCTTTCCTGCGCCTGGGCGGTCGTCGCGTCCGCCTGCTGCATGCGAATGGCAGCGATTCTTCCGCCGTCAATCACATAGGTCAGCGTATACTCCTTCAGCATGTCGCCGGCTTCCCCGCCGTAGGTGATGTATTCCACGCCGTACACCTCGCCCGAACGCAGATACGCCCAGCTCCAGCCGTAACCGGATTCCTGCGTGCCCAGGACGTACAGCTGCGCATCCGTCTGCGGCGGCGTCTGCCCGCCGAGCGCATCGGAAAGCGCCATGCCCACGCGGACGCCGCGGCAGTCCGTGACCTGCGCCGTGCGCACGTCGATTGCCAGAATCCCCTCCGCCTGCGGCGCCGCGCCGCCGGAAGCCAGCACCGTACCAAATTCATACTCGAGCAGATACTGGCCGGCGCGCGCAGGATCTGCGGTATCCTCCGGCGTATTGAGCGGCTCCATCTTCAAAAGCGCTGCAGCAAACTGCGAAAGCCACGCCTGCGCCGCCTGCGCATCGTATTCCTGGGCTGCCGCGCCCGCGCATACGCAGACCAACGCCAGCACCGCCGCCGCCAAACGAGCCAAAAACCGGTTCATCTTCATCGCCATTGCACCCTTGCTTTTTTTACAAATCGTGGTATCATTATAAGAAGCGTATTCGGAACCCCTGTTCCGGTCATACGTATTATAGCAGAGTTTTATACCGCTTGAAAGGAGTAATTTTCCGTGTCTGAGGAACTCAAGTCCGGTTGTGCGCCGAGCGAATGCGGAACCAAGCCCGCCTGCGCCGGCTGCAGCCACAACCATAACAATCAGCAGACCGCCGAAGAACCGGCCAAGCAGCCGCCGAAGGTTCGCAAAGTCATCGGCGTTGTCAGCGGCAAGGGCGGCGTTGGCAAGTCCCTTGTTTCCGGCGAGCTGGCCGTCATGCTCTCCCGCATGGGCTATCGCGTCGGTATTCTGGACGCCGATATCACCGGTCCGTCCATCCCGAAGATGTTCGGCATCACCGAGAAGGCCATGGGCGACGGCGAATACATCTATCCGACGACTACCCATACCGGTATCGAGGTCATGAGCATCAACCTGCTGCTGGAAAACGACGATACCCCCGTCGTCTGGCGCGGCCCGGTTATCGCCGGTGCGGTCAAGCAGTTCTGGGAGGAGGTCGCCTGGAGCGAGCTGGACGTCATGGTCATCGACATGCCTCCGGGAACCGGTGACGTTCCGCTGACCGTCTTCCAGAGCATTCCGCTGGACGGCGTCGTCGTCGTCTCCACCCCGCAGGATCTGGTCAGCATGATCGTCCGCAAGGCGGTCAACATGGCGGGTATGATGAACATCCCCGTCCTTGGTCTTGTGGAAAACATGTCCTACGCCCTCTGCCCGGACTGCGGCAAGAAGATCGAAATCTTCGGCAAGAGCCGCATCGCGCAGGAAGCCGCCGAGCTCAGCCTCCCGGTTCTCGCGCAGCTGCCGTTTGATCCAGCCGCCGCAAACCTCTGCGACCGCGGCATGATCGAAACCGTCGATAACCCGATCATGGCGGACGCCGCCGCTGCGATCGCCGGTCAGGTCAAGCTGTAATCCGCTTTTCCGCCCTCCTTCGGGAGGGCTTTTTTGATGCAGCGAAAAACTGCGCGATCCCCCGCCGCATGCGCCTGCATGCAGCCGAGCTTCCTCTTCCATCCAGATTTAGTCGCTCCCACCCGTAAAACGGGTGGCTCGCTCAGGGGGTATAACCCCCTAACACTAAGCCAGCGCCTAAAGACGCTGGCTTTCGCTTCGCTCCAGCCACTTTGCTCTTGTCTCTTTAGCCGCCCTTAAAAGGGCTTCAA
>JAFSCW010000076.1 GCA_017436605.1 Clostridia bacterium
CCATCGCGTACAGCTCCGCACGGCGTTCCGCATGACGGATCAGGGCTGCTGGGCTTTCCCCCACGAGGTAGAGCTTGAATCCTATTTTTCAAGCAAAGATTCCTGCATTCACCTTGACTTCGTGAAAGATCATGATATCCTTACGCTGTATGTCAATCGCGCAAATGCCATGACCGTCCGTCTGAGGGATTATACCGGGCGCAGGTTCGGCCTGGCCGCCGCATGCGGAAGCGCCCGTTTTTCCGATCTCAGGCTCTTCACGCCCGCAAAAACACCTAACCGCAGGGAGGTGCTGTAAATGGATCTGTTCTACAGACCTGAACTAGCTGCCGTCGGCGATGTGATTCCGTTTTATGACAACGGCGTTTTTAAGCCGTTTTACCTGCGCAATTACCGCAACAACATGGACGCAGAGCATCACGATTCCTGGGTTATGCTCTCCACGACCGATCATCTCCACTTTGAAGAGCACGACACGAAGATCGACGCCGCAACCGGCTCCGTTGTTTTTCACGACGGCATGTATCACATGTTCGCCACCATCTTCAAAAGCCGTCCCATGAAGAACGTCATCATCCACGCCACCAGTCCCGACCTGGACAAGTGGACAATTCAGGAGGACACGCTGAAATCCGATGACGCGATTTACGAAGAGGCCCATTTCCGCGATCCCTTCGTATTCTGGAACGAGGAAGACGGCTGCTGGTGGATGATCCTGGCCGCCAGAGAAAAAGGCCCCACGCTCCGCCGCGGCTGCGTCGGCCTATGCAAATCTGACGATCTGAAGACCTGGCGTCATTGCCCGCCTCTGTATTCCCCGGAGGACGCCAACTGCTGCTTCGAATGCCCTGACTATTTCCGCTGGGGCGATTGGTATTACATCGTTTTTTCCTCCTATTCCGACAGATACCAGACGCTGTACAGAATGAGCCGCAGCCCGAACGGACCGTGGATCGCCCCCGCGCTGGATACCTTCGACAGCCGCGCTTTCTACGCAGCCAAAACCGCATCCGACGGGAAGCAGCGCTTCGTATACGGCTGGAATCCCACCCGCGAGATCAACGAGCACTTCTTCAATCCCCGCAAGGAATATGGCCCCGACAATCACGAATGGGACTGGGGCGGCAACCTGATCGTCCACGAGCTCATCCAGATGGCGGACGGCACGCTGCATGTCAAGCCTGTCGAAGCCGTTGACCATGCGCTTACCCGCGAGCTTCCGGCCGACGTCCGGCCCATTCAGGGCAATTGGGAAAAGCAGGGCGAATCCCTGCACATCGACGCCGCCGGTACATACGCCTGCGCGCTGCTGGGCAAGCTGCCCAAGCTCTGCCGGATTCAGGCTGACTTCTCCTTCTCAGGCAAGCCGCTTCAGATCGGCGTCGCGCTCGGCGTCGACGAAAGCTTCTCCCGCGGCAATTATGTTCTCCTCGAGCCGCGCCGCAGCAGGCTTCAGTATAAGACCAGCCTGCGCAGCGATCCGCAGACCGGACACATCTTCCCCTGGGAAGTCGAATCCGAGCGCCCCATCGTCCTCGATCCCGACGTCAAGCACAGCCTAACCATCTTCCGTCAGGACAGCGTCCTGGTCATCTATCTCGATGATACTGTTGCGCTGAGTACCCGCATCTATCAGGATTTTGACGGGCAGATCGGCCTTTTCGCCGAAGACTGTGCCGCATCGTTCAGCGGCATATCCATACGCATCTGATCTCCATCAATCCAACAAGAAAGGAACGGTTCATCCATGAAGTACACGGTCCAGCGCGCCAACGAATTTGTATCGGAATATGCCAAGTCTGTCATCGATACCTATCGTCCCACCTACCACGCCGTACCGCCGTGCGGCTGGATCAACGATCCCAACGGTTTCTGTTATTACAATGGCGAATACCATCTCTTCTGCCAGTTTAATCCCTACTCCGCAGAATGGGACAGCATGCACTGGGGACACTGGACGTCCAAGGATCTGATCTACTGGACCTGGCGCGGCGTATCCCTGGCGCCCGATCAGCCTTATGATCATTTTGGCTGCTTCTCTGGTCATGCCATCGTCGATAACGGCACGCTGTATGCCTTCTATACCGGCGTCAGGAAGGACGAGGATGGCAGCGAATACCAGCAGCAGTGCCTCGCCAGGAGCGACGACGGCTTCACCTTCGTCAAATCCGAAAACAACCCGATTGTGCCCAACACCCTCCAGCCCGAAGGATCGAAGGCCGCCGACTTCCGCGATCCCAAGGTCTTCCGCCACGGCGACGGCTTCCGCATGATGGTCGCCTCCAAAGGCCCCACGGGCGGCGATTATCTGTTCTATGATTCCACGGATCTCGAGCATTGGACCTTTGCCAAGAAGCACATCGAGGGCCTGGGCGCCATGCTCGAATGCCCCGACTATTTCACCCTGGACGGACATACCGTCACCGTCGCCAGCGTCATGGAGATGCCGCCGGACGGCCTCCGCTATCCCAACTCGCAGCCCGTCGTCTCCATGCTGGACGTCGAAACCAAGGGCCCCGACTGCATATCCATCGACTACGGCCTCGACTTCTATGCGCCGCAGTCCGTGCTCACCCCCGACGGCCGGCGCGTCATGATCGGCTGGCTGCGCAGCTGGGGCAACGACTTCCCGCCGCGTCATCTCGGCCACAACTGGAACAACATGATGACCATTCCGCGCGAACTGCGCATCGAAAATGACACGCTCGTCCAGTATCCGCTTCGCGAGCTGGAAACCCTGCGCGCCAACGAGCGCGCCTTCGAAGGCGCTTCCTTCGCCGCGCCGCACAGCCGCGCCTGCGAGCTGCGCCTGTCCGTCGATGTGCACGAGGCCAAGCAGCTCTGCCTGCACATTGCAAAGAGCGAGGGCGAAGCGTTCAGGATCGAATACGACGTTGAGCGTCAGGTTCTGCGCACGGATCGCAGCATTTCCGGCTATCCCATGGGCAAAAACGGCGCAAAGGAAGAAAAGCCGTATCGCGAAGCGATTCTCCCGCTGAAGAACGGAAAACTTGAGCTGCGCGTTTTCCTCGACACCTCCTGCGTCGAGGTCTTCTCCGCCGACGGCACCGTTGCCATGAGCGCGCTGTTCTGCCCCAAGGGCAGCGCAGACCATCTTTCCGTCTCCTCCGATAACGGCTCCGCAAACTTCTCTCTGACGATCTGGGATATCATCGCAAAGGAGTGAACGCCATGACTTATCAGGAACTGCTCAACCGCGTAGACGATCTCCGTCTTCTGGCCGTCCCGCCGATGCCCGGCGAGGTATCCGGCAGCATGTCTTCTTATGACCGCCATTCCCGCTACGATCCCGAGACGGATACCTATTGCGACTGGGCCGCGAACGACGACGGCACCGGCTGCATCCGCCGCCTCGAAGACGGCACCATCGTTGCCTTTGAGACCGAAGGCCCCGGCGTCATCTGGCGTATCTGGAGCGCGCTCCCCAAGTCCGGCCATATCCGCGTCTATCTGGACGACAAGGACACGCCGGCCATCGACGTTCCCTTTATCGACTGGTTCGAAAGCTCTGCCGGCGAAACGCCGCCGCTGAATCTTTCCGAGCTTTCCGCCCGCCTGTCCCGCGGCCGCAACAGCTTCATTCCCATCCCCTTCAACCATTACTGCCGTGTCGAGCTCGCGCCCGAATGGGGCTGGTATTATCACTTCACCTATACCCGCTTCCCCGAGGGAACCGTGCTGCCGGATTATCGGGAGCGCTTCACCATGGAAGGATGCATCGCGCTCGCCGAGCTCGACAGGCGGCTGTACGAACGCGGCGATCATATCCCCGATACCCTTCGTGCGGAGGCAGTGATTCCCGCAGGCGATACCCAAACCGTCTGGCAGTGCAGCGGCTCCGGCGCGCTGAGCTATCTCATGTTCGATCCCGCCTCGCTCTCCGACCAGTCGGAAGAGACGCTGCGCCGCATCGTGCTGGA
Organism: Clostridia bacterium; assembly: GCA_017436605.1. GTDB lineage: Bacteria > Bacillota > Clostridia > Christensenellales > Aristaeellaceae > Ventricola. The sequence goes on from JAFSCW010000076.1 coordinate 3,942, forward strand.
AATCTGCTGGGATGGAAACGAGCGCCCCGCCGTGCTCGCGCCGGTCGGCGATTTCTTCGGCAGCGCTCCCGGCATCAACCGTTTCCGTGCGCTGCCGTTGTCCATGAACCGCTATGCGTTTGAATCCCGCTGGTTCATGCCCTTCTCCGAAGGCGCGCGTATCCGCGTCCGCAATCTGAGCGATTCCGAGCAGCGCATCGCGTTCCGCCTCGCCGTTCAGCCCTGCGAAAACGCCGGCGAGCTGCTGCGCTTCCACGCCCGCTGGCACCAAGGCGCATTCATCGGCGCCGACCCTGCGCGTTTTGCGCCCGGACGGGACCGCTGGCCCGACTGGCCGATCCTCATGACCAAGGGCCGCGGCCGCTTCTGCGGACTGCATCTGCACATCTACAACGAATGGACCGAGCCGGAGAAGCCCGCAGCGACCTGGTGGTACGGCCAGTGGGACAAGAAGAGCGTCGACTGGTGGTGGGGCGAGGGCGACGAAAAGTTCTTCGTCGACGGCGAGAAATTCCCCTCTACCTTCGGCACAGGCAGCGAGGACTACATCGGCTACGCCTGGGCGGCGGAGCCGCCGTTCGCCCGGTTCGAGCATCCCTTCGCCTGCCTGAGCCAGATGCCGATCGACGGCAACGGACACACCTCTGTCAGCCGTTTCCAGATCGCCGAGAACGTTCCTTTCCAGCATTCCTTTGAAGGCTATATCGAAAAGTACAAATCCGATATCTGGAGCGACTGCGGCAGCAGCGGAAAATGTCTCTATGCCGCCACGCCCTACTGGTATCAGGACGCCGGCACGGACGACGCCTATCCGGATATCGTACCCGACGATCTCTGGGGACAGTATCATCTGTAACGCCGTCGGATCGATACAGGATAAAACGCAAGGGGTCTGGGCTGCAGCCCGGGCCCCTTCTCCTTTTTGCGCAAAGCAAACCGCCCGCAAGGCTTCTTACCAAGCTGCCTTGCGAGCGGTTTGTGCTTTCTATGTATTCAGATTCCCGATCAGATCTTGTGCGGCTTGTCCGCGTAATAGTCCGTTCTGGGAATCCACTTGAGGAAGTTGCCGATCTCCCAATCCCAGTAGCGCCACTCATGCTCGTAGCCGTCCACGGCATGCCAGGTATGCTCGACGCCCAGTTCATTCAGCTTGTCGATAAAACCGCATACCCGATCATACAGGAAGTCCTGCTTGCCGCAGCAGATATAGCCCGCCGGAAGCTTGCGGCCTTCCTTCACCCTGGCTTCCACCTCTTCAAAGGGATCAATGCAGGCACCGAACTCCCTGTTCACAGAGACGCCCGGGGACATCGCGCCGAATGCACAGTACTTCTCAGGGTTTTTCAGCGCATGGATCAGCGTGCCATAGCCGCCCATGGAAAGGCCTGCGATGTAAGTATCCTCCGGGCGATCGGAAATCGGGAAATTCGCCTTCACGAATTCCGGCAGCTCCTCGTTCAGGAAGTCATAGTAGTTATCGCCATAGGGCAGATTGTTGTATGCCTTGTTCTGCGTGTCCAGTGTCACAAGCGCAATGCGCTGCTCCTCCGCCAGGCGCTCCACGCCCGTGTAGCGCATCCAGCAGTGCCTGTCATTTCCATGGCCATGGAGCAAATAGAGCACGGGGAATTTCGCCGGAAGCACATGGGTCCATTTCTTGTTGGGATCGCGGTCACAGGAAGAAAAGCTCGGAATCGTCACTTCAATGCTCACGCCGTGGCCCAGCGTATAGGAATAAAAATTCACCGAAAACCTTGCCATGGTATTCCTCCTTACTTCAGCGCAATGCGGTAGATCGCCTCAATATCCGCTTCATCCAGCACCTTGAAGCCGCCGAGCGTACGCTTGCCGAAGTACGTGCCCTTCACGGCCATCTCATGCAGATGCGTATCGTCGATGTCCATTTCGCTCAGGCGGACAGGCATACCCAGGGAACGGAAGTAATTCTCGCAGCACTCGATGCCGGCGAACACGGCCTCCTCCTGCGTCATACCCTTGGTATCCACGCCCCAGATCTTCTCCGCAAAGCGGACAAAGCGCTCCGGCTCTTCCTTCCATACATAGCGGCACCACGCCGGGAAAATCACGGCAAGGCCCGCGCCATGGGAAACCCGGTCATACTGGCCGCTGAGCTCGTGCTCAATCTGGTGCGTCGCCCAGTCGCCGCGGCGGCCGAGGCCGGTCAGGTCGTTATGCGAAATGCTGCCCGCCCACATCAGCGTCGCGCGCGCTTCGTAGTCATTGCCGTTTTCCACGGCCTTCCTGCCCGCGCGGATGACGGCGCGGCACAGGCCTTCCGCCAGTTCGTCGGTCAGGTCCACATCCGGCGTGTGGGTGAAATAACGCTCGAAGGTGTGCATCAAAATGTCCACCGTGCCGCAGGCCGTCTGATACTTCGATACGGTGAACGTGTATTCCGGGTTCATGATCGCGAACTCCGGCCTCAGATAATCCGCGCCGTAGTCGCGCTTGAGGCCGCCCTCCGGATTGGTGACGACCGTTCCGTTGCTCAGTTCGCTGCCCGCCGCGGCGATGGTCAGCACGCTGCCCAGAGGAAGCGCGCCGTCGATGCGCTCCTTCGTCTCATACAGACGCCAGACGTCAAAGTCGATCTTCGCGCCCAGCGCAATCGCCTTTGCGGAGTCGATAACGCTGCCGCCGCCCACGGCCAGGATGAAATCCACGCCCTGTTCCTTGCAGATCTTCACGCCTTCACGGATCAGGCCGATCTTCGGATTCGGCGCGACGCCGCCCAGCTCCACATAGTCGATCTCCGCCGCCTTGAGCTGCTCGACCACAGCATCGAACACGCCGTTCTTCTTCACGCTGCCGCCGCCGTAATGCAGCAGCACCTTCTTGCGATCCTTGAGCAAGCCGCCAAGCTCCTTCACGGCGTTCCTTCCGAATACCACTCGGGTCGGGCTGTAATACTGAAAGTCCAACATACGTATACCCTCCTACATCAATCGATTCAGATTCAAAACTCCATCGCTTTCCTTTTCCAGAATTCTGATCGACGTTTCAATCAGTTCCTGGTTATCGCCTTCTTCATTGAACAATTCGCCCTGCATGCCAAGCGCTCTGTACTTATCCTGAGCGTGGTTCAGGACGGGGAATACATCCACCCGCTCCACCGTCGGAACGCCGCGTAGGAATTGCGCCATCGCGCGAAGCTCGCTCTCCGTCGCGTTCTCTCCCCGAACCAGCGGAATGCGGATCCACATCGGCTTGCCCATTTCGCCCAGCAGGCGGATGTTTTCGATCGTCCTGCTGTTTTCCACGCCGCAGAGCTTCTCATGCAGCGCCGGATCCATCGCCTTGAGATCGACAAGAAACAGGTCCGTGTATTCTGCCACGCGGAGAAGCTTTTCGCTGTCCACGCAGGCCGCCGTATCCACGCAGGTATGCAGCCCCTGCGCCTTGCAGAGCCTCAGGCACTCGCGCAGGAACGTATCCTGCCCCAGCACCTCCCCGCCGGAAAACGTCACGCCGCCGTCCTCTTCGTAGAATATCCGGTCCTTGGCCAGCTGCCTGACCAGTTCTTCAGGCGTGTATTCCTTTCCGCATACGGTCATCGCCTCCGCCGGGCAGGCCTGCACACAGGCGTCCAGCCCGCCGCAGCCGATGCACCGCGAAGGGTCCATACCATGCCCGCTCTCAGAGAATACATGCGCGCCCCGCGCGCACAGGGAGAGGCAGCGCCCGCAGCCGATACATTTGTTCGGATAGAACATCATCCGGCGCTTCATCAGCCAGGACTCCGGATTATGGCACCAGCGGCAGCGAAGATTGCAGCCCATCAGGAATGCCGTTGTCCGCACGCCGGGACCATCGTGCAGCGAAAACCGCTGTATATTCATGACAAGGCCCATAACTGCTCCATTTCTTACAGCATTCTGTTCATCACATGGCGCTTGAGTCCATCGTCCAGATCGATGAACCGGGCGTTGAACCCCCACACGCGGACGACCAGATCCTCATGCTTTTCCGGATGCACCAGCGCATCCTCCAGCACCGCCTTGTCGTAGATGGAAATGCTCACGATCGGCAAGCCGAGCTTCCCGCAGCTCATGACCATTCTTCGGATCATATCCACATCCACAGCGCCCATGCCGCGCGGCAGCACCAGATACAGCGGAGAAGACGCGCAGCCGCGCTTCAGGTTCGCTTTTGCCGCCGACTGGATCACAGCCGTCGGGCCGTTTTTCGCGTTGCCGGGCGTCGGCGAATAGTGCTCGCAGATCAGGTCTCCGCCCTTTCTGCCATCCGGCGTCGCGCCCACAGAGCCGGAGAACATGTTGAAATCGATGTTGTAAATGCCCGGAAGCGGCCGGATTCCGCAGGGCGCGGGATACGCTTCCACACGGCTGCAGAAGAACTCAGCAAGCTCCGCCGCCAGCAGATCCACGCTGTCCTCGTCGTTGCCGAATTTCGGCAGCTTCTTCAGTTCCAGGCGAAGCGCCTCATAGCCCTCAAAGTCCACGCTCAGCGCATGGATCAGCTCGGCCATGGTGCACAGCTTCTTTTCGAACACGCCCTCCCGGATCGCATGCAGGCAGTCCGCCAGCGTGGGAATCGAGCCGGAGAGCATCTGATAGTTCTTGACCTCCCAGCCGTCCCGGATCGGGTCCGAGCCCGTATCCAGCGCATGCTCGTTCAGGCCGGCGGCGATCGGCGACGTGCAGTACTTGTCCGTCTCCTCGTTGTCCCGGATATGCTCGGCCATCTGATCCATATAGCGGTCGATCTGATAGCCATACTGATCCAGGAATGCCTCATAGACCTGCTCGAACGTGGTCATCTTTGCAAAGTCGCCGCTGTCGTGTCCGAGCGTCAGGCGGGTCTTATAGACTTCGGTTCTTCCGAAATTGGCCCATTTGTTGTAGGGCCTGAAGGGCGTGCTCGGATTCTCCTTGCCCCTGAACAGCGCAAGCTCCAGCGATTTTACAGATTCCATCTGCCAGAACCAGATCGCGCTGTGCGAATCAAACGTGATCTCCGTGCAGCCGTCGTTGGCATAGATCCGCGCCATCTCCAGCGGAATGCCCCGGTTCACAAGGGCGGGGATGATGTTGTCGTCGTAATAGGCGACGCCCTGCCCCTGGCCCATAGCGATCATCCGGACGGCGGTATCGAGGAACTCCGGTTTGCTGTTCGGATGAATGCGGACATTGATATGCGGCTCCGATTTCGCCACGCGCATCGTCGCCTCCATGATCAGATTGGACAGATCGCAGGAGACGTCCTCGCCGTTTTCATCCACGCCGCCGACCATGAGGTTCATCAGCGTGTCGCCGCTGTAGGTCTCGTTCAGCCGCTCCCAGAGCTCGCAAAGGATACAGAGCGCCTCATCCCGGCTGATCCTGGCGGGAACGTTCCTCTCGTACAGCTCGCGCAGATGCACATCCATGCGCCCGATACAGGACGTATAGGTGCTCCTCAGGCGCCAGATGAACCAGAACAGCTGCACGCCCTGCTCAAACGTATCCGGCGCACGGCTGGCAAGCGTTCTGCAATTCAGGGCGATCCTGTTCAGGCGCGCAGCGTCCTCAGGCCGCTCAAGCGCAAGCGCTTCGGCTTTTTCTGCATGGCGCAGGATGTATTCGCCGATCGCCCTCCAGCTGTCCGCGATCAGCGCGCGGTATTCCTGCTGCGCCTCACTCAGTCCGTCGCGGGGCGCGCTCGCCCGCCGGATGATCCCGGGAACGCCTTCCTGCATCAGGAGCTTATAGTTCAGCGGGAAATGCGAATTATCCCAACCGTAATTCTGCTTTCTCCATATCCCCGCTTCAACCATGGCTCGGACAGGATAGATCGGCCCTGCAAGGAAACCCGATTCGGGGATAAATATTTCTCTCCCCTCTATATCCTCCAGAATACTGCTTCGTATTTCTTGTACTGACATTTGGACGTTCATCCATACGCCTCCCTTTCTTACAGCATTCCATGCAATGTGCATTTGCACATTTCCACACATTTCTCTGCGCATTTATTGTATCATTTCGTCGATTACATGTCAACATGTTATCCGTCAAATAAGTTCCAAATATAATTACGTGTGTGCATTTGCACATTTTTTCATCCAATTTATATCTGACTGGAATAGCGCTGATGCGCAAACTCCGGCGCCCGCTCTGTTTTTGGCCTCCCGCCACATGCCCAGTTCGGTACAAATATACATTCATACACTTTTGCAAGCCATTCTCTCTGATTTGCATTTGACAACTCATTCCAGTCAATGCTATACTTAATCAGTATCATACTGTTGATTTGTTTTGCCCGCGCCTGCCCTGTGAATGCGCGGCAGAGAAAGGTGGCTCTGTTTCATCCATGTCCAGCAAAGTGAGCATTGCCGATATCGCCAATGCGCTCGGTTTATCCAGAAATACCGTATCCAAAGCGCTCAACGGCAGCCCCGGAATCACGCATGAAACCCGCCAGCGGATTTTGGATCAGGCTGTGCGCATGAATTACAAAATGATGGGTACCCAGCTCTCGATTTCAAAAACCGCAGAAGCAGCCAACATTCTGCTTGTGTGCAAGGATAATCAGCTGGTCAATACGTTCTTTGGTCCCCTGATTCTCCAACTCCAGCACATCGTCCGCACGAAGGGCGCGGTCATCACGATGCAGTACATGTCCCCCGAGGAAATGGAGGCCGGTATTGTCCCGTCTCAGATCTATTCCGCCAGCGGCGTCATCGGCCTGGAGATTCTGGACAGCAGCTATATCCGTCATCTCGTCAACTGCGGCAAGCCCTGCGTTTTTTTTGACTGCGCAACGGACGCCGATGAGATTTCCACGCCGTTTGACGTCGTTCTGCAGGATGAGCGCGGCCTGTATACCGCCATTGACGCGCTGTTCAAAAAGGGGTATTCCCGCTTCGGTTTTGTCGGTGATCCCAATCACTGTGCCGGCTTCCGGAACCGATACGATTATTTCCGTCTGGCGCTGGCGGATCACGGCCAGCTCGAACCCGAGAAGTATTCCATTCTCCATCCGGACGAAACCATGCACCAGCCCGGCGCATACCTGAAGTCCCTGCAGACCTCGAACCTGCCCGAGATGTACGTCTGTGCCAACGATACGATTGCCATCAACCTGCTCAAAGCCATGCAGCAATACGACGCCACAAGTTCGGAAAGAATTGGTCTGATCGTCTTTGAAATGGCGCACGATATGGTTGCCGAGGACAAGCTCATGGCGTCGGTAAACCTGAGCAGAAAGCAGATCGCCGCCGGAATCTGCATGCTGCTGTTCGACCGCATCCAGAACCCGACCACCACAAAACGAATCATCAAGCTGGAATCCCTGGTCGAAGTCTTCTGATCAATCGCACGGCCTCTTCCCTGCCGCATATTTCTCTGCAAGAAAACGCGGAGGTTGCCAACATGCTGTGCCCGTTCAGAAAAAACCGTATACCCAAAAAGCAAACCAAAGGAACGCCTTCCAGGCAGTCCCTTTGGTTTGTTATGTTTTTGTTCGGAATTGAAGGATTTCTGCTGCAGACCGTCACCTCGGTCAACAGCTATACCAATTCGCTTTATGCGACATACCTCGGCGCCACGCAGGCGCAGATCGGCGTCATTTCCTCGATTCCATCTTTGGTTTCCCTCGTTCTTCTGCTGCCGGTCGGCCTCGCCGCCGAACGGGCGCGCTCTTCGCGTACCATCCCCGTCTTCCTTTCTTTCTTCATGTCGGTGATGTATCTGCTTTATGCCTTCGTCCCCCAAAGCAGCGCGCATCCCATTCCATGGTATTTCCTCTTGCTGGGGCTGACAACCGGCTTGGTCTTTACCTACAACGCGCAATGGCAGTCCTTCTTTGCTGACGCCATATCCGCAGACCAGCGCAACGACATCTACACGTTCCGCACCCGGATCGGTTATCCCTCAACAATTCTCGTCCCGCTGATCTGCGGCGCGCTGGTCTCCTCTCTGGCCCATGCCGCCGATAAGATTTTCCGGTTTCAATGCATCTATGTCGTCTGTTCGGCACTCCTCCTCATTCAGGGCGTCGTTCTTTTGAAAATCCCCTTCTCCCCGCATCGCACCACTGACAAAAAGCGCACCCTCTCCAGCGAGATTCCAGAAGCTGTCTCTGAAATGCTTCACAGCAAGGCGTTCATGTCCTTCTTTGTCGCCATCATGTTGTTTTATGCAACATGGTACATTGACTACGGCTGCTGGTATCTGGCGGAGACCCTCTATGGCGGCATGACAGAGCTCCATCTGAGCTGGTTTTCCGCACTGTTTTCCCTGAGCCAGTTTCTGGCGCTGGGCGTCTTTGCCCGACTCAATCATAGGCGCAGCGTGCATTTCACCATTCTCCTCGGTATCGCAGGCCTTGCGCTGTGCCCTCTCGCGGTCATCCTGTCCGTCCATATTCAGGGCAGCCTGCGCCCCTGGTTCTTCATGGCGCTCGGCATCCTGTTCAATACCACGCCAGCCTGTATCCCCCTTTGTGTGGTGCAGATGCTGCTTGATGCAGCACCGGAAAAGCATCGCTCGCTGAACATCAGCCTCTACACCATGGCCACATGTACGCTTCAGATGATCATGCCCTATCTCGGTTCGCGCATGTATCAGGCCATGGGCGCCAACCAGGAGGCCATGGTCTCCTTCTATACCTTCGTCATGCTCATCCGCACGGCCGTGATGATCCTGTTTATCTTCCGCTACAGGCGCATAAAAAAAGAGCTGTCCTGACCGCCGGCCCGGCACGCTCTGCAGGCAGCCCGGTTTCGACCTGCAGCCGGATGATGCAGCCAATGCACAATCCGCAAACAGCAACGACCCTGATCAGGAGGCAAGCTATGATGGAAAAAGATTTCACGCCATATATCGCGCAGGCCGAGCGCCTTCGCGTTTTGGGCGCAAACGTCACCAAGGACGGCGAGCTCATCTTCCGCTGGCGCAGCGAGGGCGAATGCCGCCGCAACATCTACTCCGCTACAAAGAGCTTTACCGCCTGCGCCATGGGCTTTGCTGTGCAGGAGGGGCTCATCCGCCTGGACGAAAAGCTGACGGATGCTTTTGCAGACGACCTGCCCCAATCTATCGGCGAAAACCTTCAGCGCGCAGTCGTGCGCGATCTGCTCACCATGCGTCTTGGTCAGCCGCACGGATTCCTGATGGGCGATCAGCGGCCTTTCTACGCTGAAGACGACTGGACAAAGCTCAGCCTTGCCCAGCCCTTCGACGACGCTCCATGCGAGCGCTTTGTTTACAACAACGTCGGCCCCTATCTGGCCGGTATTCTCATCCAGAGGCGTTCCGGCTGCGATCTGGTTCAATATCTCACGCCGCGTCTGTTTGCCCCGCTTGGCGTCAAGCGCCCAACTTGGGAATGTGATCCGCTGGGCCATACCTTTGGCGCGGGCGGCTTATTCCTCACGCTGACAGAACTGCACCGCTTCGGACTTTTCTGCCTGAACCGCGGCGCATGGAACGGCAAACAGCTGCTGGATCCCGCATGGATCGACGCCTGCGCTGCGCCGCAGGACGGAGAACACTACGGTTATCTCTTCTGGCGGGGCGAGTTCAACTCCTTCCGCGCAGACGGAAAATACGGTCAGCTATCCGTGATCCTGCCCGAAAAGAACGCTGTTGTCACCGTCGTCAGCGAATGCCGCGATGGCGAAGGACTCACGCAGATGATCCATCAGATCATCGAACGCCATCTGTAATGCGCCGGATTCTTCCTTCGTGTCTTCTTAGCATCCTGCTCATTCCATTTTCCGCCTGAATCCGCAGAATTTCTTTCATATCAAAAAACAGGCTGTCTGCACTCTTTGCAGACAGCCTGTTTTTCATTCCCTCCTGCCTTCCGCATTGTCCATCCCCCAAAAAACGCACCAGGCATTCAGCCCGGTGCGCTGCGGCTCGTATTGCAGGGCCGGCAGCGGAGCTCACCCGCCTGATCAGCGTTATTCCATTTCCCGCTTGATCCACGCAAAACCGGATGGCGCCAGATTGACCTCCTGCACGCGCTTTCCGGACGCGAGATCGGTATACTCCCCATCCGCGCGGAAGCTGTGCGTCCAGTCTCCGAAATTAAACAACGCCAGCAGCTTCTGCCCTTCATAATACCGGCCAATGCCCAGCACATGATCGCTGCCCGTGTCAAACGTCCATACGTCCGCCTGTGGATGGAAAACGCCGTTCTCTCTGCGAATTCTCGTCAGGGTTGCAATCGCGCGGTAGATCCTGCCCTGCCAGCTTTCCCGATCCGCGCGCTTTTCGGCGTCTTCCCAGCTGAACACGCCGCGATGCAGATAGCGGCTGTCCTCGCGCTTGAAGACGTCGTCGTGATAGGTATAATCGTTCAGCTGGCCGATCTCATCGCCGCTGTAGAGCACGGGCACGCCGCTGAGCGTCAGCAGGAAGGCATGCAGCATCTCAATCTTGGCAAGCGCCTGCTTCTGATCCACCTCCCCGCCGCACAACGAGGCCGTCGTGCCGCACAGGCGCGCATCGCCCAGGCGCGGATCGTCGTTGTAGAGCTCGCCCCGGGCGGCAGAGCCCGGCCACTTGCCGGTCAGATAGTCGTTGAGATAGCGCTTATGCGGCACCTCGCTCTGACCAAACCGGGAAAGATACGGATAATCCAGACCCCAGCCGATGTCGTCGTGGCAGCGCAGATAATTGAGGAACGTATACTCGCTGGGCAGCGCAAACACCTGATCCAGCTGGCTGCGCAGCAGGCGAACATCCCGCGTGGCCACGGTATGCCACGTGCTGGCCATGGTCGTCACGTTGTAAAGCATGTGGCACTCCGGGTTTTCAACCGATCCGAAGTACGGCACAACCTTCGACGGCTCCATCACCACCTCGCCCAGCAGCAGCACGCCCGGACAGACGCACGCGCAGGCCAGGCGCATCAGACGCACCAGCGTATGCACCTGCGGCAGGTTGCGGCAGGTGGTGTGCAGCTCCTTCCAGATATAGGGCGTCGCATCCAGACGGATGACGTCCACGCCCTGATTGCACAGATACAGCATGTCCTCCGTCATGTCGTTGAAGACCGTCGGATTGGCATAGTTCAGATCCCACTGATAGGGATAGAACGTGGTCATGACGACCTTGCCGGCTTCCTCACACCAGGAGAAATTGCCCGGCGCAGTCGTGGGGAATACCTGCGGCACGGTCTGCTCATAGAGATTGGGAATCGTCCAGTCGTCATAGAAGAAGTACCGCTGCTGGTATTCGATTTCGCCCGCGCGGGCGCGTTTTGCCCATGCGTGATCCTCGCTCGTATGGTTCATCACGAAATCGAGGCAGACGGCCATGCCCTTTTCGTGACATTCGTCCGCCAGGCTGGCAAGGTCTTCCATCGTACCCAGTTCCGGCTGAACCCTTCTGAAATCCGCCACGGCATAGCCGCCGTCGCTTCTGTCCTTGGGGCTCTCAAGCAGCGGCATCAGATGCAGGTAGTTGACGCCCGTCTCCTGTAGGTAATCCAGATGGCTCTGCACGCCCTTGAGCGTGCCGCCGAAGCACTGCGTATACATGAGCATACCCAGCACATCCTGTCCCTTATACCAGTTCGGCTGCGCCAGGCGCTTTTCATCCAGCGCTTTCAGCGCTGCTTTTCTCGCCTCATAGCAGCGGCGCAGCATGGAAACGAAATAATCATACGCATGCGCATCGTGATACAGCGACATATACAGCCGCTTCATTTCATCCCGAACCTGTGCATAGCGCCCGTCAAATATCTGACTCATCTCCATTCTCCTTACAGCATCTGCAGTATTTCTTCTTCCGCCGGCATCTCCGGAATCGTTCAGTCCGCTTTTATCCTTCCGCTCCAGACTATTCCTGTACCCATTGAGGAAGAGCGTACTGAGCCGTCGATATCAGCCGTTCTATCTTTCTACAGAACATAATTCTCGCTTACACAGCGATTTCCTGCGGCATATGCCCCTGCGAAGGCAAATATCCGTAGCGCTTTGAAGCGCTGCAGCCGCAACAGACTAACCCACGCGGCAGGTCTTCTCGTCCGGCAGTATAACCTCGACCTTCGCAGCCAGCTCCGGGAACTCGTCGGCAAGAATCGCATTGCAAACGGAGACGATGGGCGGTTGGAAAGACCTTGCGACCATGAAAAATATCTACGTTCATACGCAGGACGAAGACCTTGAAATTGCCCGTAAGATTCTTACCTCCAGCGGGTCATGATGTGACACGGAATGTGACACGCCAAGAGGTCAAAAAAATGAGGCGGCATAAGGGCTAAACGCACGTTATTTTATCGTTCATGTGACACGATATGTGACAAAAACAGAAAAAGCCGCTTCAAACGAAGCGGCAAAAATACGATTCTATTGAAACTGTACAAAAAAAGAACTCACCAAGCATCAAATCTTAGTGAGTTCTGTTGGCTAAAGGAGCAAATTGTAATACAGGGAACGGACACAGATTTGGGAAGATACATTCCCGTCCCGTGTGCGCTTTCGCTTATTCTCTTACATCCACTTGATCGCATTGTAGCAGCAGATCAGGAAGATCACAACGAGCAGGCCGGAGAACAGCTTGTCCGTCGTCTCGGCGGAGAGCTTCCTGTGCAGCTTCGCGGAAACAAAGCCGCCGATTGCGCCCGCGGCGACCATCGCCACCAGGACAGGCGCCTCAAACGCAGGCACGCTGCCCGTCGCAAGGCTTACAATCAGGCTCATAACCTGGCTCATCAGGATGATCAGGATGGAATTGACCGCAGCCTGCTTGGTACCCATGGAGAAGAAATAATACAGCACAGCCAGATTCATCGGGCCGCCGCCGATGCCCAGGAACGAAGAGCACATGCCCAGCAGCAGGCCGATCACGGCAGCGACAGACGTGCTGCGCACATCCTTGGTGCGGATGCGCGCCTTGTTGCGGACATAGGCCAGCGTGCCCAATACCATCAGACCCAGCACGATCGCCTGAATCATGCCCACCAGCTGATCCGCGCCCACGGCTTGCTTGATCATTTCAAACAGGCGTTTGCCCAGCACGCCGCCCACAGCCGCGCCAAGACCCAGCGGAATGCTGCGCTTTGCGTCCAGCTCGTTGGTCTTGCGGTTTTTGTATACCGAAATCAGCGACATCGCAAGAACGGTCAGCCCCGAAAGAAACGACACCGTCGATACGCTCATGATGCCCGTCGCATCCAGCAGCGGCTTGATCACCACGCCGCCGCCGATACCGCAGATGCCGCCGATCGTACTGGCCAGCAAACAAACTACAAATACAAACACAATGGTCATATGCTTCTCCCAAACATATAATCGCCATGGAGCTCTTTGCAGAGCTCCATGGCGCAGTAAATCAACAGGAGCGTTCCGTGTTTCAGCAGCCGCACGGATGCGCCGGAGCGTCGTCGCGGAAGTGGCTGTTTTCCGCCGGATCCTTCATGCACAGGTGAACAGCCGTGGTCTTGAAGGTCAGCGGCAGCGCGAGGATATTCGGGTTCTCGCCGACATACTTGCGCTTGGCGTCCTCCAGCGCTTCCTCGACGGTCGCGCGGGTCTTGAGGCCCATGCCGCGGGCGATGCCCGGCTCGCGCGCGCCGACAATGTAGATCGCGCTGGTATGCATCTCCGCCAGATGGCCGCAGGACATCATCGAGAAGCCATGGAACGGATGGAACGCATTGGCAAAGCGGTACTTGCGGATGTACTCTGCGTTGGTAGCGAAGTACTCGCCGTAGCGGTTCATGTCCGGCAGAGTCTGCATGTAATCGTGCTGGAACATCTCATAGAGCTCCTTGAGGTACGGCCAGCGTTCCTCGTGGAACCAGCCGTCACAGATGGAAGGCACGATAAACACGCACTTGTCGGAAAGCACGCGCTTATGGCGGATAACCTGCGCAGAGAGCGCCTGCATCATCTGGATGGGGTTGGTGCCCATGCCGTTGCCGTAGTGGAAATTGGTCGGCATACCGAAGACGACCACGTCATACTTCTTCTCCGCCCAGTGCACGTAGGTGCGCCTGTCCGCGTCCTTCCAGGCGATGGGCTGCATCTCCTTCGCCCAGCCGGAGTAGATGGAAATCTGACGGGACTTGCTGTCCAGCACCGCATCGCAGCAGAAGTACTTCTTGCCCATCTTCTCTTCCATGAACATGCCCTGCTGATCGAACTTGTCACGCATGACGGAATTCGTGGAAACCGGCACAAAGTCGTCCTGATGCATGACCTGCGGCACATGATGTGCAGAGATGGAGCGCCAGTGGGTGATGCCGGTGGCGCAGTGCTTGTAGCCGCCGGAATAGCCGCCGTAGGGATTGCCCTGCGTATGGCCGATGAGGATAGCGATGTCCGCATCATAGACGTATTTGTTCATGATGACATGATCGCCGTTGGGCGCAAAGCCGAGATCCACCAGATGCTCGTAATCCTCGGAGTCGTGGCTGGTGATCTGGCCGCTCTTATAGAACTCGTTAAAGAGCTTCTCGCCCAGAATGGTCTTCATCTCCGGCACGGTTGCGCGCGGATGCAGGCCGTTGGAGAAGATCAGCAGCACGTCCTTCTTCTCCACGCCGTTTGCATACAGCTCGTCCAGGCACGCCGTGATGGCGACCTTGCGATGGCTGGTCTCCTGATTGCCGCCCTTGACGATATCCGGAATGACGAAGACGACCTTCTTGCCCTTGCCCGCATAGCTTGCCAGCGGCTCCATGCCGATGGGATTGCGGATGGACTTCAGCGTCTCGTTGTAGAGCGTATCCCAGTCCTGCGGCAGGCAGGCCGGATCGGCGACGGTTTCACCGGGGATAAAGACGTCGGTATTGTCCGGCAGGTTTGCGCTCATCACGCCATTGCCGTATTCAAAATCAAGCTTCATACTCTTTCTCCTCACTTGCCCATGTATTTCTTGATGATCTCCAGATACTCATCCGGATAGAAGCCAATCTCGCCGGCAAAGCGGGTCAGCGCGATCAATCCGCCGTCAATCTCCTCGATGGAAGCGAGCATCTCGGCATTGTCCTTCTTCAGGCCGCCGCCGTAGACGACGTCCATGCCGCCGGTCTGTTCCTTGACAAAGCGCGCAATCTTCTCGATATACGGCTTATCCGCCGGTGTCTTGCCCGGTCCGATGGACCAGATCGGCTCATAGGCGATCACCACACGGCTCTTATCCACACCCTCAAGACCGATGGCAAGCTGATTGCCCAGCACGCTCTGCCAGGCCTCCTGCTCCTCGCTCTTCTCGCCGATGCAGTACAGCACGCTCATGCCGCGCGCAAGCGCCGCCTTGATCTCGGCGTTCAGCAGGCGGTTGACCGCAGCAGCCGCAGCCTCGCCGGTGACGCCCGCCTCGGCGAGCACGCCCATCTTGTCGTTGCGTTCCTCACAGTGGCCGATCAGCACGCTCTCACAGCCCATCGCCACGGCAGCGGACGCCGGACGGTTCGTAGTGAACGCGCCGAAATTGCCGCCCACAGCCGTATCCATGCGGTACACGCCCTGGCAGCCCAGCTTCACAGCGCTGCCCGGCTTTTTGGCCGCAGCAGCAGAAAGCAAATGCGCCTCCGGCAGATACATGGCAAACTCCACCTCGGCAGGATCATACGCCGCAAGGCCGTCCTGCGTGCCGGAGACGATCGCCGCGCCCCATTCCTTCATGGGCGCCAGACGGTTTACGCCGCCCATATCGACCGGCACGTCAAAGCGCTTGAGATTCAGAAAGATATGCTTCATGGATCAGATGCCCTCCTTCTTATAGCGCTCAGCCATCTGCTCGCAGGTCACGACCTCGATCAGGTGGCTCTTGCGGTAGCTGCCGAACTGCACCAGCAGCGGCGCAACGGACTCAATCACGCCGTCCTGCATGCAGCGCACGATCTTCGCCACATCCTCGTCCGGGATGTTGCCGTGCATGATGGTATCCATGATGGATGCCACATAGTTGCGCGGATCAAAGTTCTTGGGGTTGGCAATCAGATCCCTGTAGAGCTGGCCGATGGACTTGCTGTCCTTCAGCTCCGGATGATCGCGGAAGAGCTCCATGATGTTGCGGGTATTGGCCAGACGGATATCCGTATCCACGTTGATCTTGTCGATGCCCGCGCGGGAAACATCCGCCAGCTGCGCCGGGTCGATGCCATAGGCGTTCTCGAGCTTGCCGCCCATCGCGTTGATCTGCTCCACATACTCCTGCGGCACAGTGGAGGAACCGTGGCTGACCAGATAGCCGCGGATGCCCTCGTGACGCATGCACTCCTTCGTCGCGATTGCGATTTCGCGGCGGATGCGGGTATCCTTGCCCTTGTTGGCGCCGTGGCACGTGCCGTAGCTGATGGCCAACGCATCGCACTTGGTCTTCTTGAAGAAGTCGACCGCCTGCATCGGGTTGGTATAGGTCGAAGTCGCGCTGAACACGTGATCCTCCACGCCGGCCAGCACACCCAGCTCGCCCTCCACGCTCACGCCGTAGGGATGCGCCAGCTTGACCGCCTCGCGCGTCAGCTCAACATTCTCTTCATAGGGCAGATGGCTGCCGTCGATCATCACAGAGGTATAGCCGCCGTCGATGCAGGCCTTGATGGTTTCCAGGCTCTTGCCGTGATCCAGGTGCAGCGCGATCGGCACGATGCTCTTCTCGCCGTACTTCTTCACCGCATCGCCGATGTTCTTCGCGCCCACGCGCTTTTCCGGCGCCTTGCCGTGCATGAAATCCAGCTCGCCGCCCATGAAGGCGTTGGACGCCTCCGCGCCCTGCAGAATCGCGCCGGAGCGCAGCAGCTCGTGAATCTGCACAGCCGCCTCAATCTGACCGACGCTGTTCATGTTGAACGCCGCCTGACCATAACCGTACTTGTCCGCAGCCTCCAGAATCGCTGTCATAGGTACCAGCATATCCGTATCCTCCGTTCAGTCTGTTATTTTATACCTGTATTATAGCATGAATCCTTCTGTGAAACAGTATGAAATTATGCCATCCCATCGTAAACCACGTCGCCGCGCACAATCGTAGCGCGCACGCTGAGATCGTCCGCCAGCAGCACGACGTCCGCATCCTTCCCCGGCGCAAGGCTGCCCTTGAGATCGTCCATGCGCAGCAGACGCGCAGGATTCTCCGTCAGCAGCGGCAGCACATCCTCCACAGGACGTCCGGTAAACTTCACCAGATTCCTGAGCGCCTGAGCGGTCGTCAGCGTGCTTCCTGCACGCACGCCCGTATCGGCCAGCTTCGCATCGCCGTCCACAACCACGACGTCGTTGACGCCCAGCTTGTACGCGCCGTCCGGCAGCCCCGCCGCCATGATGCTGTCCGTCACCGCGACCACCTTATCCCAGCCCTTGCATTTGAGCAGCATGCGCACGCTGCCCGGATGCAGATGCCGTCCGTCGCAGATCGCTTCGCAGAAGCAATCGCTCTCCAGCGCCGCGCCCATGATCGCCGGCTCGTGCTGATGGAACAGGCGCATGGCGTTGAACGTATGGGTGATGCAGCGCGCTCCGTTTTCAATCGCCTGCATGCTTGTCGCGTAGTCCGCACCGGAATGGCCAATCGCCACAACGACATCATCCGCGATCTCCGCAATCATCTCCGGCACGCCCTCTACCTCGGGCGAAACCGTGATGTAGCGGATCACGCCGGGGAACTTCGCCTGATAGCTGCGCAGCAGAGCAGCGTCGCCTTTGCAAAGCAGATACTCCGGCATCGCGCCCTTATACGCGCTGGCGAGGAACGGGCCTTCCATGTGCGCGCCCAGCAGCTGCGCGCCATATGCGCGCTCCTTCTGCACGCCGCCGATTGCAGCCAGACACTTCTCCGTCGTCTCCTGCGTGTCAGTCAGCACGCTGGCACAGAAAGCCGTCGTGCCCTGCGTAGCAAAGAAGGCGGCAATCGTCTTCAGCCCCGCCTCATCCGCCGCATTGACGTCCACATTCGCGGCGCCGTGCGTGTGCGCGTCGATAAAACCCGGGCACACCATCAGGCCCGCCGCATCGATCACCTGCGCATCCGCAGCCTCAAGCTGCGCGCCGATCTCATGAATCTTTCCATCCTCGCAAAGCACGTCGAGGCTTGCAAAGCGGCCTTCAGCATATACGCGGCCGCCCCTGATCAGTAACTTACTCATATCGTATCCTCACTTAAAACGGCTGCTGCGCCGCATTCGCATTGACAAAAATCTTTGCGTCCGGATGATTCTGGGCAATCGTCACCGGGAAATGTGCGCTCACCTCGCCATACGCCGCCTGGCGCACGACGGAGCGATGCCAATCGCGGAAGACGCCCAAGCGGAGCTTGCGCGCACCGAGAATCTCCTTCATGCCGATGGTCACGCAGCGGCGCGGCATCGCGTCAATCGCGCCGCACAGATCGCCGATGGCATTGGCCACGCGGGTTTCACGGCTGATGGTCAGCGCGCGGGTGGGCAGCTGCGCAAATTCCTGCGCGGTCAGTTCCTCCTGCGGCTCGTTAAAGGCCAGATGACCGTTGATGCCGATACCGCCGAAAGCGATATCCACGCCGCCCAGCTTCTCAATGATCTCGCCGATATACGCCGGATTCTTGGGATCCGGGAAGATGCGCTGCTCCTTGGGCATGAGCAGCTCTTCATCGATCTTACCGTAGACGTTGCGGTTCATGAAGCCGCGGAAAGAGAGCTTGCTGTTCTCGTCGATGTACTCGTCCTCATCGGTCAGGTACTCGTCCATATTGATGAACCAGCAGTTCTTCAGGCTCAGCCTGCGCTCGCCCACCAAGCGCACGAAGATGGGATACTGACCCACCGGGCCGACCGGGCAGATGAACACCGTGCGGCGGCCCTGCGCATTGTTCTTTTCGATCTCACGCACCATTTCCAGTGCAATCTCGTAAAACACCTCGCCGGAATCACCGAGCTTCACAAGCGGAATCTTCGCGCCCATGCCCAGCTCATCGGCAGAAAGCTGATAGTACTCCATATCGCATTCTCCTTCTCTCAGTCGGTTTAAAACAGTTGTTCAACGCCAAGCTGATGAATCATCTCGACGATTTCCTTTGTTCTGGAACACCCAAACTTACGCAGCAGTCCCTTGATCTGCGTCTTGACCGTAACGACCTCGACGCTGCGCAGCTGTGCGATCTCCTTGACCTTATATCCCTGCAGCAGGCATCGCACGAGCTGCTTTTCTGCCGGCGTCAGCTTGCCGACATTATTGATAAAAAACAGCAGACTCGCCTCTGAACGGCGCAGTCGCGAATACTCCTTGAGCACCGTCTGCTGCACGCGCGCATCGAGCATCGGCTCATCCTGATACGCAGCGCGGATATGCTGCAGGATTTCCTCCTGAGCGCCGCCCTTGACGATGTAATCCACCGCGCCCGCAGCCATGGACATGAGGATCATGTTTTCCGTTTCATGGGCAGTCAGAAAGATGATCCGCGCCTGCGGCTTTTCCTTTGAAATGATCTCCGCCGCACAGATACCGGCCGTGGCATGCTCCATCTCGATATCCACCAGCGCCACGTCAAAATCCTTCTCCCGAGCCAAAGCCACGAGCGCCGCGCCGGAGGCCGCTTCGCCCACAACCTCCATATCCGCCTGTGCATTGATCGTCTCGCACAGGTCCTCCCGCAGCAGATCAAAATCCTCCGCGACGATCAGATGAATCGGCATGTCAGCACACCTTTCTTTTTTACTTGCCCAGGATCGCAAACATACTGCGCTTATACGCCTCCACGCCCTCCTGATCGAACGGATTGACGCCAAGCAGCTGGCCGCTCACCGCGCAGGCCGCCATGAACATGTAGTAAAGCTGACCCATCGCATACTCATCCACGCGCTCCACCGTCAGCACCGCGCAGGGCACGCCGCCTTCGCTGTGCGCCGCAATCGTCGCGCGCTGCGCGGCGTCGTTGATGAACGTAAAATCCCGTCCATCCAGATAATCAAAACCGTCGCGCGCAGCTTTGTCTTCGGGCACAGGCACGCAGCCGCCGTCATTCCTGACGCAAATGAACGTTTCCAGCATCCGCCTCGGTCCCGCCTGCACATACTGTCCGATGGAGTGCAGGTCCTCGGAATAGATGCTGTATGCCGGGAAGATGCCCTTGCCGTCCTTGCCCTCGCTCTCGCCGAAGAGCTGACGCCACCAGCGCGCCAGCCGCTCAAAGCGCGGCTCAAAGCTCACCAGCATCTCTGTATCAAATCCCGCGCTGCCCAGCGCATTGCGCCATGCCGCATAGGCAAACGCCGGATTGTTTTCTTCTTCAAGGATGCGCCTTTGCATGTCCATGCCGCCGCGAAGATACGCATCCACGTCAAGCCCGGCAGCCGCAATCGGCAGCAGCCCCACTACGGTAAACGCCGTATAGCGGCCGCCGCTGGGTACCGGGAACGGCAGAAACAGATGACCGCGCTCCTTCGCCATCTCATGCAGGCGGCTCCCCACCGTTCCGGTGAGGACAACGCGGCGCGCCATTTCCTTCTCGTCATAGCGCTGCTCCATATAGCGGCGCAGCACGCGGTAATGAGAGCCAGGTTCCAGCGTTTCAAAATTCTTGGCGATCACATGCATCACCACGCTGCGTCCCTCAAGGCGCTCCAGCGTCCTCTGCAGTTCATACGCAGACAGTGTGTTTCCCGCCCAGACGACGTCCATACCGCGCGCGCCCAGCGCATCGATCACACCGCGCGCCGCCTGATTGCTGCCGCCCACGCCGACGACCACCAGCGTATCGGCAATCTCGCGCCACTCCTTCGCCTTCTCCTTGACTGCATCGAGATATCCTTCGGTCGCCGTCATACAGTCCAGCCAGCCCGTCACGCCGTCGTACCTGACAGGCAGGCCGGCATAGAGCGCTCTGCACTGCTTTTCGAGTGCCGCCGTATCGGCCTGAGGGCCGAAGCATTCCATCTTCATCTGCATGTGATTTCCTCCCTGTGCGGCTTATCTGCCGCCGTCATAGCGCGGAAGCTGTATGATGAAGCTGCTTCCCCTGCCAATACTGCTCTCAAGGCGCAGCACGCCCAGATGGCTTCTGACGATCGCGCGAACATAATACAAGCCCATTCCCCAATTGGTATTGGTGTTTTTGCTCGAATAAAACGGATCGAAGATCTGCATGCGCTGCGACGCGGAAATGCCGTCGCCGCAGTCGGTCACATCGATCACCGTCCACATTCTTTCCTGACGGCAGCAGATCCGGATCGGCTTATCCTCCCTGCCTGCCGCCATATGCGCCTCCCAGCCGTTGGTCAGCAGATTGTAAATCGCCTCCGCCATATGAACCCTGTCGCAGAGAATCTGCACGCCTTCACAGCCGCTGATCTCCAGGCTTGCCGCAGGATACTTGCGCGCAAAACGTTCCTTTGCCGCCAGACAAACCGATTCCAACGCATGAGGAACGAGCGTGATGCTGTTTTTCTTCACACTCTGATACAGTTCTTCCATGCGAAGGAGCATCGCTTCGTTGGATTGAGAAAGGCTTCTTTGATAATCCTGCACACGGCCGAGGTCCGGGCTCTCCTTTTTGAGCTCCGCATCCAGCCGCCGCAGCAGAATCCTGTTGGCCAGCAGCTGATTCTTGACCGAATGGACAAACACGCTGACACCCTTGCTGGCCGCATCAAACTTGCGCTGAATGGCAACGTCTTCATGCTCCTGGCGAAAGTTCTCCTGTGCATAAAGCATCAGCGAACGGAAACCCAGCGCAAAGCAGATCAGAACCGCTGCAAACACCAGCATGTAGTTGCCGAGATTCAGCGCCGGATTCAGATACCACAGGCCCTGTACGGCGCCCATGTATTCGTTGCGGTAAAAGAGGTAGACCTGCGCCGGATCCTGCGGGTAATACACCGCATAGAGCAGGGACAGGCTGATGACCATCGTGCACTTGCGCCTGAATTCCCTGCGGTAAAACGGAATGCCGATCTGCCGGTATTCATGCAGAAGTAGCGCCAGCGCTGACAGCAGATACAGGGCAATCCACACCAGCGTCGTTTTGACGAGAATAATCAGCATCATGCGATGCCATGCAATCAGCGTTTCAAAGACGGGCGGCAGGTAGATGATCAGCGTCAGCACGGGCAGTATGCAGGCCAGCGGCCTGAGCGCCCTGCGCCGGCATATCCTCGGATCGTAGGAATACTGCAGCGCCAGCAGTACGAGGAGGAGAGGATACAGATACCGCCCTACTGCCATCGCATAGCCCAGCTGCTTGAGGCTCAGCAGCAGATACTGCAGATTGTGGCGGATTGCCTTTGTACCAAAGAGCATGATCTGCATGTCCTGCCCGATACCGCCCTTTTTGGCGATATAAATCAGCACACTCATCCAGTGAAGCGCAAGCGCGAGGGTCATCGCCAGAATCAAGCCGGTTTCCCGGCTGCGCTTGCTTGAAAAGAGAACAAGGGAGAGCAGCACAAGCAGGCTGATCACCAGGATTGCCAATGGTTTTCCTCCCCTTCCCTTCCGATAAGACAAGCAGCCCGGCTTTGCGGGCCAGGCTGCTTGCAAATGCTTTTGAATTCAGGACCTGGCGCGGGAGAATTACTTGCCCGCCTCGACCATGTTGTCGAAGAGGACGTAATCGCTCACCGGAACCTCAGCCGCCACGTCGCCGGAGGCGATGAAGGCGCTCTGCTGAACCTTGTAGTAGCCCTCGATGGTGCCGTCCTGAGCGCCGGCGAGAACCTCAGCGCTGCTCGGCCAGGCGGCGTCGCCAGTCTGCGCAGCAGCGGTGGCCTCATCGGTGGCGCACTGCTGAGCAACCCACTTGGCAACCTGCTCGAAGTTCTCCGGCTTGGAGCCGAAGTCCATCGCCTTGTACAGCGCGCGGGTGAACTTGAGGACGGTCTCGGCGTTCTTCTCATAGTAGCCGTTCAGGACGATCCAGGAAGCCGGGGACACGCTGCGATGCGCGAAGGTCTTGTTGGAGCACAGGGAGATCACGTCGCCCGCGCTCGCATTGATGATGGTGGTGGTGGACGGAGACCAGCAGGCGCAGGCGTCGATGGAGCCGGACATCATGGCGGTCACCAGCGCGGAAGCGTCCATCTCATAGGCCTCGATGTCGCTCCACTGCATGCCAGCTTCTTCAAGGGCATACTTGAGGATCATCTCGGAAGAGGTGCCGGAGGAGTAGCCAACCTTCTTGCCCTTCAGGTCAGCGATGGTCTCGATACCGGCCTTCTTGCTGGCCAGCACGTGATCGGCGTCGCCAATCTGGGAGAAGCAGAAGATCTTCGCACGGCCGTTGATGCACAGCTTGTGCGCGCCCGGTCCGATGTAGCCCATATCGATAGAGCCGGATTCCATAGCGGCGATGATGGTCGGGCCGTCGGCGAACTCGACGAGCTGAACGTCAAGGCCTTCCTCAGCGAAGTATCCCTGATTGATGCCGGTCACAACGCTCCAGAGGCTGGCGTAGTTGGGCATGTAGGCGATGTTGAGCTTGGTGTTAGCCACAGCGGCGCCCGCCATGCACACAAGCATCAGAACGAGAACGAGAGAGAGCAGCTTTTTCATGGTGTGTTCCTCCATTTTATTTTTTAAGCGGACACGCGCCGCCTAAATTCGCGGTTTACTTCCTGACCTCAAGGTACTCCTGATAGACCTGACCCCAGATTTCATTCTTCAGCTCGATGAATTCAGGCGTCATCTTGGTCTCCTGCGTACGCGGATACGGAATATTGATATCCACGATGCGCTTGATGCGGCCCGGGCGCGCGCTCATGATAATGACCTTCTGCGCCAGAATGATCGCCTCGTCGACGTCATGGGTGATGAAGAAGCAGGTTTTCTTCTTCTTCTGCCAGGTTTCAAGCAATTCGGTCTGCAGCTGGGTACGGGTCTGCGCGTCCAGCGCGCCGAACGGCTCGTCCATCAGCAGCACCTGCGGCTCCGCCGCATACGCGCGGGCGATGGCCACGCGCTGCTTCATGCCGCCGGAAAGCTCCTTCGGATAGTGATCGGCGAACTTCGCCAGATCGACCATCTCCAGATACTTCATGGCCTCGGTTTCAGCCTCTTTGCCCTTAACGCCGCGCATTTCCAGCGCGAACATGACGTTCTTCTTGACGGTCAGCCACGGGAAGAGCGCATACTGCTGGAAGACCACGCCGCGCTCGGTGCCTGTGCCGGTCACTTCCTTGCCATTGCAGTAGACCTTGCCCTCGGTCGGCTCAAGCAGGCCGGCGATGATGTTGAGCAGGGTCGACTTGCCGCAGCCGGACGGGCCGACCACGCAGATAAACTCGTTGTCATGAATGTCAAGGTCAACGCCGTTGAGAGCAACCATTTCGCCGTTGCGGCCATTGAACACCTTGCGCACGCCGTCAATACGGATGCACACATTTTCCTTGTTCATCAGATCTCGCGCTTCTCCTGCCACGACGTGAGCCTCCTTTCAGCGGTCTTAATGAGCTTTTCGATGGTAATGCCGAGGATACCGATAATGATGATGTACAGCAGCATCGGCGCCGGCTCAAAGCTGTTGTTCAGGCTGCGGATACGCATGCCCAGGCCGGCAGTCGCACCGGTGGACTCTGCGGCGATCAGCGTGGTCAGCGCGACAGACGCGCCCAGACGGATCGCGGTAAGGATGAAAGGCAGCGTCGCCGGAGCGATGACGCGGATGAAGATGTCCTTATCCGTCGCGCCCAGCACGCGCGCAGCCTTGATGAGCGTCTCGTCCACATTGATGACGCCCTGATAGATCGTCACGCACATGGTCAGGAAGCAGGCGATGGTGATGACGATGATCTGCGGCTTGCGGCCAACGCCGGCAGCGATAACGATCAGCGGAACATACGCCAGCGGCGGGATGTTGCGGATGAACTGGATCCACGGCTCGATGATGAAGCGCACCGGCTTATACCATGCCATCAGGATGGCGACCGGCAGAGCGATCACAAAGCCCAGCACATAGCCGGAGAATACGGAGATGAGGCTGGAAGAGATGTCCTTCCAGAGCACGCCGCGGGTAATCATCGTGGAGATGCTGCCCAGAACCTTGAACATGTTGGGGAAGGCGCGCGATGTTGCCGGGATGATGGAGAGCACCCACCACAGCAACAAAGCCGCGAGGAAGGAAAGCAGCAGCCAGACCTTGCCGGGGATCCGGTCGGCCAGCCCGCTCTTCGAGTTGCGCTTGTCCATAGACTTTCTCCTTTTCACTCATAAAAAGCTACAGAAATTGGGGGATATGATTGTCGTTGTCTCCTATTATACCTCACACATTGAACAAAAGAAAGTATGATTTTTCATCATCCCGTGTAAATCGTTTATTTGAAGCTTATCATCTTCGGCAGCTCTCCGCCCAGCAGCGGCCTGCACCAATTGACAAATGCCTCCGTCACGCCGTTGCCGCGTTCGTTGATATAGCTGTCGGGCATTTTCTTTTCATGGAGCATCACATCGTGCACATCAATCAGTTCCGTGCGCACGCGGTACACCTCGCCTTCCTCGCGCATCAGCGCGACCATCTTGCCGCTTTCGCCCGCCACGCAGGCACGCACTGCTTCGCGGCCCACGGCGATAGCCTCCTGCTGATCCACAGGCGACACATGCAGCATGGACGCGCGGCCGATCAGGCCCGGCTTTTCGCTTCTGGCCTTGTAGCCCAGGCGCTTGATCACCAGCATCGCCAGATGCGCGGACACATCGCCGAAGTACGTCGAGCGGCCGGAGCGGAATACCGGCGGCACAATATTCTTTCCGTCCTTGTCCGTCAGGCCCTCGCTGCACACCACAACAACGCCGCGCTTCTTTTCAAGCACAGCCTTGACGTCCTCAATGTAGCGCTCCTCGTCAAACGGGCGCTCCGGCAGGTAGATCAGATCCGGACCGTCCACGCCGCAGTCCCGCGCCAGCGCGGAAGCCGCCGTGATCCATCCCGCATTTCTGCCGCATGCCTCAATCACAACCACGTGAATCGGAAGCCCCTGAACATCCGCGCAGACCTCCGCCACGCTCTGAGCGATATACCGGGCAGCGCTGGCAAATCCCGGCGCATGATCCGTGACAGCGATGTCATTGTCCATCGTCTTGGGAATGCCCATCACACGGATGTCCGTACCTGCGCACGCCTGACAGATCTTGCCGCAGGTATCCATCGTTCCGTTGCCGCCATTCATGAGCACATACTTGATGCCGAAGCGCTCAAACACCGGCAGCATCGCCTCATAATGCTCCTTCTCCAGCTCGTCGCGGCTCGTCCCGATGGCGCTGCCCGGCGTGTGCAGCAGCAATTCCAGCTGCTGCTGCCCCACATCGGTGATGTCCTTGAGATTGCCCGCAAGCAGGCCGCCCGTTCCGCCGATAGCCGCATAGATGCGATCCACCTGCGCCTCTTCCTTCGCCTGACAGATCGCTCCGTAAAGCGATGCATTGATGACGGCAGTCGGTCCGCCGCCATGAACCAGAAGCAGATTACCAGCCATATGTACCTCCCCGTTTCATGAACGTATTGTTATATATATCATTATAATCTCCAGCCGTACAAATGAAAAGGATGGTCTTTTTTCATCCCTGCATATGACCGCGGGCAGAGAGCAGCACCTGTGCGCTGCCGCTGAGCACATATTCCCCTATTCCCGCGGGCACAAACGCGCTGGCGCCCCTGTCAAGCGTCAGCCGCTCTCCGCCGAATGTGATCCCGCAGGAACCGCTCACGCAAAGAAGCGCGTGAAAGCTTCTGCCGTCAGCATGCAGCGGCATATCGCCTTCCACGTTCAGCATGCTGACGGAAAACCATTCGCAGTCCGCCAGCATGATTCTTGTGCCGCCCCGGACGACCTCTTCTTCCCGTTCGCCCGTATGACGCTGCGGCGCCGGCTGCAGCCTGGCTACTTCCAGCCCCTTGTCGATGTGCATTTCCCTCGGCTTTCCATCCGGGCCAAGGTAACCAAAGTCATACAGCCGATAGGTGATATCGCTGTTTTGCTGAACCTCAGCGACGACCAGTCCCTCCCCGATGGCATGCACCACGCCGGACGGAATGAAGAAGGCGTCTCCCGCGCGCACTTCAAAAAAGGCCAGCAAATCACACAGCGTGCCCGCCTCAATGGCGTCGCGCACCTGCTTTTCGCTTGTATTTTCTTTAAAGCCGTAATACACGCCTGCGCCCGGCGCGGCATCGAGCACGACCCACATCTCCGTCTTTCCCTGACTACCTTCCACCCGCCGTGCATAGGCGTCGTCGGGATGTACCTGAAGGGCCAGCGTCCTTTTCGCGTCAATCAGCTTGATCAGCAGCGGAAATACTTCTCCCTCCAGCGCATCCTCGTGCATCCGCTTCGGATGCTCCTGCAGATAATCGCGCAGCGTTCTGCCCTGATCAGGCCCCGATGCAATCACCGACAGCCAGCCCTCATGACAGCTGACCTCCCAGCTCTCCGCCAGCGGCCTGACGTCCGTCTCCTTGCCAAAGTCGCGAAGCAGGCGCTCTCCGCCCCACGGATACGCCCGGAAAGCCGGTTTAAGCAGCATAGGACAAATCTCTGTTTTTCTCATTGTTCTTTCTCCGCAGCGAGACAACGGTCAGCAAAACCATCATTGCATATCCACGCTGCGCGCCATGCATACCGCCGCATCACCGACGCATAATCCGCAGCATATGGATCAGAATCGGGCTATATATGTTTTATTATAACGCTTTTCTTCGCATTCGTAAACAGACGGAGCGTATCTCGGATATGAACCGGCAGCAAACCATTATGCGCGCACTTGACAAAGGCACTCAACACTCTGGTTGTCGATACAAAACAGCCGCAAATCTGCAGAATCAGCGCCCACAGCAGCAACGCAGACGTCACAGACAGGTGCAGACGCAAACAGAAAACACATAATCTGACAAATGAAGCAGTAAGCAGCACAGCTTGACCATTTTCTCTTGCTGCGTGCCATGATCACTGATACAGTATATAAAAATAAAACGGAGGTTTTGAGTCTTGAATATACTCTTTACACTTGATCAGAACTATCTTCCGCCGCTCAAGACGATCCTCATATCTCTTCTCATCAATCATCCGGGCAGTTCTTTTGACATCTATCTCGCTTCAGATAATCTGACAGAGGATGAACTTGGCGACGTGTCAAAGCTCTGCGAGCGATTCAATTCTGCACTGCATCTGATCCACGTGGAAGACGATTGGTTTGCCGACGCGCCTACGCTGCGCTACTATTCCCGCGCCATGTACTACCGTCTGCTGGCTGCACAGCTGCTGCCTGAGGACTTGGATCGCATTCTCTATCTTGATCCAGACATGCTCATCATCAATAATTCCATCCGCTCCCTGTATGAAACGGATCTCGGAGATTCTCTCTATGCGGCGTGTATCCACAAGGGCCTCATGAACATCTCCAATCCGGTCAACAAAATCCGACTGTCTACGTATGAAACCGAAGGATATTACAATTCCGGCATGCTACTGATGAATCTTGCAAGAATCCGTGAGGAAGTGCGTGCTGATGATATCTTCAACTATGTGAAGAAAAACCGGCAGCTGCTTCTGCTGCCGGATCAGGATATTCTCAACGGACTCTAGTTGCTTCATTTAATCCAACTGTACTCACATAGTACCCTTCTGACCAAAAATGACGATTCCCGAATTTATATTTTAAGTTTGCATGCCTATCAAATATCATTAATGCAGATTTCCCTTTCAGATATCCCATAAAATCTGCCACTGCATACTTTGGCGGTATTGTCACCAGCATATGTATATGATCTGGC
>JAFSCW010000077.1 GCA_017436605.1 Clostridia bacterium
ATCGGCTCCATGATGGGCTCCGGCGGTATGATCGTCATGGACGAGGACAACTGCATGGTCGACATCGCCCGCTTCTTCCTCGACTTCACCGTCGACGAGTCCTGCGGCAAGTGCGCCCCCTGCCGTATCGGCACCAGGCGTATGCTGGAGATCCTCGAGCGCATCATCGAGGGCAAGGGCGAGGACGGCGACATCGAGAAGCTCGAGACCCTGGCCAACACCATCAAGACCACCGCGCTGTGCGGCCTTGGCCAGTCTGCCCCGAACCCGGTTCTGTCCACCCTCAAGTATTTCCGCCACGAGTACGAGGCGCATATCTACGAGAAGCGCTGCCCGGCTGGCCAGTGCAAGAAGCTCCTGACCTACGTGATTGACCCGGCCAAGTGTAAGGGTTGTACGCTGTGTGCCCGCAACTGCCCGGCAAACTGCATCAGCGGCAAGGTCCGCGAGCCGCATGTCATCGACGCGTCCAAGTGTCTCAAGTGCGGCGCCTGTATGGAGAAGTGTAAGTTCGGCGCGATCAGCAGGTCCTGATAAAGCCAGAAGGAGAGTAAAGCAACATGGCAATGGTTAATTTGACTATCGATGGCGTGAAGGTCTCCGTCGAGGCCGGCACGACCGTTCTGAAGGCGGCTCATGCCGCCGGCATTAAGATCCCGACCCTTTGCTGGCTCAAGGACATCAACGAGATCGGCGCCTGCCGTATGTGCGTGGTCGACGTCGGCGCGCGCGCCCTGGCCGCCGCCTGCGTGATGCCGGTTTCCGAGGGCATGGTCGTCAAGACCAACACCCCGGCCGTCCGCAATGCCCGCAAGGCTGTTCTGGAGCTGATCCTGTCCAACCACGAGCGCAAGTGCCTTTCCTGCGTCCGCAGCCAGAACTGCGAGCTGCAGGCCCTGGCCAAGGAGCTCGGCGTTGAGGAGAGCCGCTTTGACGGCGAGAACATCGAGTATCCGATCGATAACTTCTCCCCGTCCATCGTCCGCGATCCCAACAAGTGCATCCTGTGCCGCCGCTGCGTGTCCGTCTGCCGCAATGTGCAGAAGATCGGCGCGATCGGCGCTGTGAACCGCGGCTTCAAGACCATCATCGCTCCGGCGTTCGAGAAGAACATCCTGGAGACCAACTGCGTCTTCTGCGGCCAGTGCATCACCTCCTGCCCGGTCGGCGCCCTGCGCGAGAAGGACGACACCGACAAGGTCTGGGAAGCGATCTCCGATCCGGAGAAGTTTGTCGTCGTGCAGCCGGCTCCGGCCATCCGCGTCGCCCTCGGCGAGGAATTCGGCCTGCCGATCGGCACCCGCGTGACCGGCAAGATGACCCAGGCGCTCAAGCGCCTTGGCTTTGACAAGGTGTTCGATACCGACTTCGGCGCTGACCTCACCATCATGGAAGAGGCCACCGAGCTGCTCAGCCGCATCAAGAACGGCGGCGCGCTGCCGATGTTCACTTCCTGCTCCCCGGGCTGGATCAAGTATGTCGAGCACAACTTCCCGGAGATGATTCCGAACCTGTCCACCTGCAAGTCTCCGATGGAGATGGAAGGCGCGATCATCAAGACCTACTACGCCGAGAAGGCCGGCATCGATCCGAGCAAGATCGTCGTCGTCGCCGTGATGCCGTGTACCTCCAAGAAGTTCGAGGCGCAGCGTCCGGAGATGGAGGTCAACGGCCTGCGTGCTGTCGACGTGTCCATCACCACCCGCGAGCTCGCCCGCATGATCCGCGAGGCGCGCATCGAGTTCAACAAGCTGCCGGATGAGGAGTGCTTCGACGAGCTCGTCGCTGAGTCCACCGGCGCTGCTCCGATCTTCGGCGCGACCGGCGGCGTTATGGAAGCTGCCCTGCGTACTGCGGCCGACGTGCTGGAGAATCGCTCCGTCGAGAACGTCGAGTATCAGATGGTCCGCGGCCTCGAGGGCATCAAGGAAGCGACCTTCACCCTCGGCGGCAAGGAGCTCAAGGTGGCCATCGCCCACAGCACCGGCGCGGCCAAGGAGCTCATCAAGCGCATCAAGGCCGGCGACGCGAGCTACGCGTTCGTCGAGGTCATGGCCTGCCCGGGCGGCTGCGTCAACGGCGGCGGCCAGCCGATCGTCGAGGCCTACAAGCGCCTGGACGTCGATCCGCGTGCTGCGCGCGCTGCGGGTCTGTATGCCGAGGATGAGGCGAAGGTGATCCGCAAGTCTCACGAGAACCCGGACATCCAGAAGCTCTACAAGGAGTTCCTTGGCGAGCCGAACGGCCACAAGTCTCACGAGCTGCTGCATACCCACTACACCGACCGCTCCAAGTAATTTCGGATTTCAGGAAGCGTCAGGGCTCTGCGGAAGCAGGGCCCTTTTTTGGTGTGTTTTATTTAGATGAACGAAAACAATTCAACCATCAAATGATGTGATGAGCTGTGTTGTTTTTCCATGTATAAAAAGTAGCTGTGCATGTTTCTGGGTTTTTTATATCGGTATGCTCTTGGTTAAGATGAATCTTCGAGGTTCTGCCGAACATAGTTTTGGCGTTGATTCTTAAAAATAGATTCCATGCGTAACGTAAAGGTTTGACTATGGTATGAAATAGAAGTATACTATTATCACTAATACTATACGAGGTGGACAATGAAAAAAAGAATTGATTTTGAGATAATGAGAATTGTAGCGATTCTGTTTGTGTTAATTAATCATACAGGGACGAATAGATTTATCTGTACAGATATATATAACGATGGTCAAAATGTATTTCAATACTCAGTTTTTCTGATGCTGACATCGCTGGCTCGTATAGCAGTGCCACTATTCTTTATGATATCGGGTGCATTGCTGATTCCTAAAAAAGAGAGCATAAAAGAGATTATGCAAAAACGCATTTTGAAGTATCTATGTATTATTGTTGTGTTCTCAGGAATTCAGTATTTTATCGATGCATATATGTATAAGAATGTAAGCGTTTCGATAGAAAGCTTTGTTGAGTATATTTCGCGTATGTATGCCGGTCCAGTTGTTGTACCCTACTGGTTCCTATATTCTTATATCAGCGTATTAATTTTGCTTCCTTTTTTCAGAAGTATGGTTACGCATATGACATCAGAGCAGTTTCATTATTTGATCGTCTTGCATCTGATATTTGTGTCTTGTTTTCAGGTCTTTGAAAGAATATACTCTATGGATCCAATTAATGTCTCGTTGCCATTAGTATGCGAAACTTCTTTTTTCTATTTTATTATCGGATATTATTTGGATTTGCACGTTGTTCGGAATGCAAAAAAAGAAGGAATATTGGGTATAATAGCACTGGTCAGTGTTATATGTTCTGCTTTGCTGGTGTATCGAGAGGTTTCTCAAAAAAATGTATTCTTTGATGGAAGTCAATACAATTACAGTAGCTCTTTGATATTGTTTCCTGTTGCATTTGTTTTTTTATGGATCAAAAATCATGGCCAAATCAAGTGTAAAAGCATAAACTGGTTCATACAGAAGATGGGAAGGATAGCATTTCCGCTGTATCTTTTGGAACGAGTATTCGATGTATTGACGTTTGATGTATATTTCATATCAAATAGGTATTTCCCTCCAATTATATCATGGATGATTTGGGTAATGGCATCGTTTGTCCTCGCATTTATACTTATTTCCATGTATAGGTTTATTATTGACAAAACTAAAGGATTGATAACAGAATGGATCAAACGTCCGAAAACCAGTCATCCTTTGTAAGGGGATTATATTATGCAAAAAGAAATGTACATTTATGACTCTATCGTATTCAAGTAGAGTTGCCCAAATATCATAATTTTATGGCCAGTTCGGTTTTATGCTGAACTGGTTTATGATTGCCAGGGGAAAACCGCGTTGATTTTTTCTCCGGATTATGCTATCATCTGAAACCGACGCCGGGACACATCTTTTGCCGTTTCTGTATCAAACGTCAGCGTTTCACAGGATAAGGAGAAACACATGAAAAAGAAGACGATGTATACGGAGATGGCCTATGTGCTGGGCATCGTGATCCTCGCGCTGGGTACGGCGCTGATGGAGAAAGCGGATTTCGGCATGTCGATGGTCGTTGCGCCCGCGTATCTGCTGCATCTGAAGATCTCGCAGACGCTGCCGTTCTTCTCGTTCGGCATGGCGGAATATACCCTGCAGGCGGTGGTGATCGTCCTGCTGGCGCTGGTGATGCGCCGGTTCAGGCTGTCGTATCTGTTTTCCTTCTGCACGGCGGTGATCTATGGCTTTGCGCTTGACGCCATGCTGATGCTCGCCGCTTTCCTGCCGGCGCAGGGCGCTGTGCTGCGCTTTGCGTATTATGCGCTGGGCATGCTGCTTTGCTCGGTCGGCGTGTCGCTGCTGTTCCATACCTATATCGCGCCGGAGGCATATGAGCTGTTTGTGAAGGAGGCTTCTCAGCGCTTTGGCGTCGAGATCCACCGCTTCAAGACGGGCTATGACTGCGTCAGCTGCGCGGTGGGCGTGCTGATGTCGTTTGCGTTTTTCGGCCTGTGGCATTTTGAAGGCGTGAAGCTCGGTACGATCTTCTGCGCGCTGGTCAACGGCAGCATCATTGGGCTGTGTACGCGCATGCTGGAAGACAGATTCGAATTCCGCGATGGCCTGCCGTACCGGAAGGTTTTCGAAGGATAAACTGCATATTAAAAACCTGCTCATGACAATCAAACCCTGAATGGAAAAACGGGAATGATTTCATGAGCAGGTTGTTGTTTATGGAATTACAGCATGGAAATGGCGTCGGAGATGGTCTTCTCGTAGGCCTCCCTGCCGTATTGGTCGACCTGCGTCTTGTCCTTGGGGCCGTGGGTCAGGCAGCCTGCGCCGCCGATACAACCGCCCTGGCAGGCCATGCCCTCGATGAAGTTGGCGGCGAGAACGTTCTTGCTCTTTTTGAGCAGTGCAACCTTGCATTCCTCAATGCCGTCGCAGACCTCGGGCTTGATTTCGAAATCAATATTCTGCTCCTTCAGCGCCTGTACGGCGGCGTCGGTCAGGCCGCCGCTGCGCGCGAAGATGCGGCCGAAATAGGACGCGTTGTCCAGGATGTCTTCCTCAAGATTCTTGATGTCAAACTCGCGGCTGTCGAAGAGCGCCTGCAGCTCCTCGAAGGTCAGGACGGCGTCGACATAAGGCCTGACAGAATCGAGCTTGGCTTCCATCTTCTTGGCGGTACAGGGGCCGATGAAGACGATCTTTGCGCTGGGATCGCCATCCTTGATGTATTTGCCGATGGCGGCCATCGGGGAGGGATTGTGGGAGATGTACTTTTCCAGCGCCGGGAAAGCGGATTTGATGTACTGCACAAAGCCCGGGCAGCAGGAGCTGGTTACAAAGCCCTTCTCTGCGATTTCCCTGGATTCCTGCATGGCGACCATATCCGCGCCGAGGGCTGCCTCGACGACCGTATGGAAGCCGATTTTTTTAAGGCCGGTGATGACCTGGCCGAGTTTAGCATAGGTGAACTGGCTGGCGATGGACGGAGCGACGACGGCATATACCTTGCTGCCTGTGCCCAGCTTGCTTGTGCGCAGCAGATCGATGACGTCCACGATCTGGGATTTATCCATGATCGCGCCGAACGGACACTGATAGACGCAGGCGCCGCAGGAGATGCACTTCTCGTTGTCGATGGCCGCTGCGCCGTCTTCGTTGATGGAAATCGCCTTGACCTTGCAGGCGTTCTGGCATGGGCGCGTATGGTGGATGATGGCGGTGTACGGGCAGACCTTGGCGCACTGACCGCATTCGACGCACTTCGTCTTGTCGATGTGCGCGACGTGGTTGTGGTCGAAGGAGATGGCGCCGCGCTTGCAGACGTCCTCGCAGCGATGGGCCAGGCAGCCGCGGCAGGAGGCGGTAACCTCATAGCCGGCAGCCGGGCATTCGTCGCAGGCGATGTCGATGACCTCGATGACGTTTTCGTTGTTGCGGTCGCCGCCCATGGCAATCTTCACGCGCTCGCCGAGGATGGCGCGCTCCTTGAAGATGCAGCAGCGCATGGTTGCTTCCTTGCCGGGGGCGATGATCTTGGGGATGTTCAGCACATTCTCCAGCAGCGTATCGTTCCAGGCGTCGCGCGCGACTTCGCGCAGAACCTTGTACTTCAGGTACTGAACTTTGGTGTCGAATTTTCTCATGATGGTGGATCTCCTTGGGTCCTCGCGGGTTGTCGGGGCTTAGAAGTAGCTGACCTTGATGCGCTTGCCCATCTGGCGCAGGCATTCAGAGAGCTCTTCCACGAGATTCATTTTGATGTTGAAGTTGATCGGCAGGTCGGGATTCTGATGCGCCGGGTTGACGGCGCGGCCGACATAGAAATTGATATCGGTGGCTTCCTCGAAGAGCAGCCGCGCGATGAGCGAAGCGCCGTCGCGCTTCATGCTCCAGTCCTCGTACAGCGTGTTTTCGCCGATGTGGTCCCGGGCATACTCGACCACCTTGTTGACGGTGATGACGCCCTCGGTGACAAGGTCCACGCCCTCGATTTCGGCAATCGGCGGGACGTCGCTGCGCTCGAAGGAAAGCGATGCGCGCACGGGCTTGCCCAGGAACTTGGCGGCGATGGAGGAGGTCGTGCCGCCGCAGACGATGTGCTTGCCCTCCTTGGAGAAGAACAGGCTCATCATTCTGTCGCAGTCGTCCCGGTTGGCCGGCGGGCCGAAGAGCAGATTCATCGGCACGCGCTTGCGGATGCGGACGATGCATGCGGTGGCGTCGTCGCCGGGTTTGCCGCCGTAGAGTCTGTTGACCTCGTCGATCAGGATGGTCGAAAGGGTCTTGGCCGTGTAGCCCGCCACAGACATGGTCTCCATGAAGGAAATGATGTCCTCGCGCTTCCAGCCGAAGTTGTAGCTCATGCCGATGCCGGCATGGGGGCAGCCGTCGCTCATGGCGACGAAGATATCGTTTTCCTGCAGCTTGATGACGGATTTGTAGATCTTCTTTCCGCCGATGGTCATCTCCGTGCGCGGGTATTCGTAGTTCTGTTCGCCGCGGATGAGGATGACCTGCGGGTTGTCGTATTGGATGAGCTCGGCGGTTTCGCTGCTGAGCAGATGGATGATGGTGAAGGTGGAATAGGCCACGCCGCGCACGGAGCACACCGGCAGCGTAGCGGCGATGGCGGAGACGCATTCCTCGATGGGGAGGCCTGCGGCGAGCATGGTGGAGATGATCTTGGAGGTCAGCGTTGAGAGGATGCTCGCCTTCACGCCGCTGCCCAGGCCATCGGCCAGGACGATGACCGTGGAGCTGTCGCTCTGTTCGACGATATCGACGTGATCGCCGCACAGCTGCTCGCCGACGTGGTTGATGCTTTTATATCCGATATCCGCACAAAGATCATTCATTGGAAATGGACTCCTTCAGCTTGGACAGCGCGATTTTGGTTTCTGCGGCGGTTTCGCCCAGAAGGGAAGCAATCTCCTGTACGATGCGCATCTGCTTGTCGACGACCTTGTCCGCGACCTCGATGGTCTGGCGGCTGATGTTTTCCTTCTTTTCGCGCTCGCGTTCCTCGCTGGTGACGTCGCGCATGATGCAGATCAGCAGGCGGCTCTCCTTGTCGTGGATGACGGTCTGCTCGACGTAGCGCTTATACTCCACCAGATACTGCCGCTGCTCGATGATGCCCAGACGGGATTCGAGCGCGTTCATGAAGATCAGCGGATCGAGGATGCGCACGACCGGCTCGCCGAGCACGTCGTTGGCGGAACGGATGTTCATGATCTTGCGCGCAGCGGCGTTGATCTGCTGAACCTCCAGATCCTCGTTGAGGACGATCAGACCGTTGGGCGTATTGCGGACGATGGAATCGGAGAAGCTCTCGGCCTTGTCCTTGAGATAGGGCAGGCACATGGACGCCTCGGCCTTGCCCTGATAGATGGCAATTGCTTTCTCGCGGCAGGTGTTGTAGCCGCAGGAACCGCAGTTGAGCTCCTGGCTCGGGCGGAACTTGCCCATCTGGCGCAGGATGCTCTGGATCTCGGTTTCGCTGGGCATGCGGCTCTCCAGCTCGATCGGGGAAAAGGACTTGCGCAGGCGCATGAAATCCGGCTGCGGCACGTCGAAGTCCTTCGTGCCGGCATACTGGGCGACGGCGATGTAGTCCTTCACGGGGTTCTTATGGTATTTTTCCATGACCGGGCCGCTGATGCAGCCGCCGGCGCAGGCGTTCATTTCGATGAAGCAGTGATGGATTTTGCCGCTTTCGATGTCCTTGAGTGCCTCGATGCAGTTTTCCACACCGTCGATGGCCAGATAGGTATAGCCCGGCGCGTTCTTTTTCATGGTCTTGAGCACGCCGCCCGTCACCGGGAAGAAGCGGGCGAGGCTCTCGGGCTCCTGATCGGTTTCCCTGCGCAGCTCAATGCCCTCGCGGCTGAGCCAATTGGTCAGCTCCTCGAAGGTGAGCACAGCGTCTGTCAGCCCCTTGTAGTGATCGGCCTCGTCCTTCTTGGCGACGCACGGACCGATGAAGACGGTCTTGGCATGGGGAATGCGGCGCTTGATGTCCTGACAATGCGCGAGCATGGGGGAGAGCACGTCGGCCAGGCAATGCAGCACGCCGGGGTAGTATTTCTGGATGAGCAGATTAACCGAATGGCAGCAGGAGGAGATCAGCACGTCGCGGTTGTCCTCACGCAGCATGCGGTCGTATTCGCTTTTGACGATCGTCGCGCCGATGGCGGTTTCCTCGACGTCGGCAAAGCCAAGCTTTTTGAGCGCCTCGCGCATGGCGTCGATGCCCACGCCCTCATAATTGGCGATGAACGAGGGCGCAAGGCTGGCGATCACGGGCTCCTCGCCCTGCAGCATGACCTTGACGATTTCGGTGCTGTCGACGATCTGCTTGGCGTTCTGCGGGCAGACGACAAAGCAATGGCCGCAGAGAATGCACTCGTTGCCGATGATATGCGCCTGATTGCCCGAGAAACGGATGGACTTCACCGGGCAGTTGCGGATGCATTTGTAGCAGTTTTTGCAGTTGGATTTTTTAAGGGTCAGGCAGGTCTGCATACGCGATTACGCTCCTTGCAGTTTTTTGAGAATCTTGTCGTTCAGAAAGTCCTTGAAGCCCTCGGGCGTGACGCCGGAATAGACTTCGTCGTCGACCTGAACGGTGACGCCGATACGGTTGCACTGACCGGTGCAGAAGCTGCCGGCGAGCGTGACTTCGGCTTCGAGGTGATGCTCCTGAACAGCCTTCTGCAGCAGGGCGACGATGGTTTCGGAGCCCTTGAGATGACAGGAGGAGCCGACGCAAATCTGAATGATCATGGGTTACACCTTCGCAAGCACATGTTCGCTGAAGAATTCAGCCGTGGTTTCCGGGGTGACGGAGCAGAGCTGATCGTCCACGGTGACGCAGACGCCCTTTTGGCAGTTGCTCATGCAGAACGTGCCGCTCAGGGAAACCCTGCTTTCCAGGCCGTGCTCGGCAATCAGCTGCTGCAGCTGCCGGACGACCTGACGGGAACCCTTGACATGGCAGGAAGAACCGATGCAGATGGTGATTTTCATGATAGAGCGCTCCTTTTTCCAAAAGAAGGGTGTGAAGAAATGTTGGCAAAAAAATCTCAAACTTAGAAGATAGATAAACGATATTACTTAAAAGTGGAGCCTGAAACTGCGTATATTATAGCATTTTTATGTTTTCTTGGAAATGGGAATCGTTAATAAATATGCGAAATGAGTTTGGTGAACCGGTACAGATGAGGGCGGCGTCCGCGTCAAGTACTTCCGACAAAGGAACGCGGAAGGGCGGCATGCTGCGGATTTGGGGATGAATCTGGGAAAACCTGCGCAAAGGAAAGTATTATGTATTGACTTCTTTGCAGGTGTGGGACTATAGTATAATCAGGACGGGCTTATGCGCAGACGCGCACAGGCTTTGCGCCCAAGGAAATCAAGGGAGGAAGCTTTTATGAAGATTATCCGTACCAAGAACTACGAGGATATGTCCCGCAAGGCGGCCGCGCTGATTGCCGCACAGGTGATCCACAAGCCGGACTGCGTGCTCGGTCTTGCGACCGGCGGTACCCCGGTGGGGACTTATAAGAATCTGGTTGCCTGGTATAATGCCGGCGATCTGGATTTTTCCGACGTCTCTACGGTAAACCTTGACGAATACCGCAACCTGCCGCGCGAGCATCCGGAGAGCTACTGGAGCTTCATGCACAGGAACCTGTTTGACCATGTGAACATCCCGGCCGAGCGCATCAACCTGCCCAATGGCAACAATCAGGACGCGCAGGCCGAGTGCGCGGCGTATGACGCTGTGATCGCCGGACTCGGCGGCGTGGATCTGCAGCTGCTGGGCATCGGCCACGACGGCCATATCGGCTTCAACGAGCCGGCCGACGCCTTCGATCTGGGCACCCACTGTGTCGATCTGACCGATGAAACCATCGAGGCGAACAAGCGCTTCTTCAATTCCAAGGACGAAGTGCCGCGTCAGGCCTATACCATGGGCACCGGCACCATCATGAATGCGCGTAAGGTGCTGATGATCGTCAGCGGCCGCGACAAGGCGGAGATCGTCAAGAAGGCTTTCTTTGGCCCGGTGACCCCGCAGGTTCCGGCGTCCATCCTGCAGATGCATCCGAACTTTGTGCTCGTCGCTGACGAGGACGCGCTCAGCCTGATCTGATCCTGAGCGGTCTTCACCAATAAGCTCCGCGTATCGGCAGAGCGGATGATCGCATGCATCCAGGGCGAAAAAACATACATGAGCAGCTGCGGCAGATTTCTGCCGTGGCTTTTTTGCTTGAACAAAGCCGGTACGGCTGGCGCAGATGGACGAGGTGTCGTTTGGAGAAATAATGATGAAAGGATGCCGCAGATGATTCGCAGGAGAAAAAGCAAACATGACCGGGCATCAAAAGACATGAAGGAAAAGCGGAGCGCCGCGGCGAAATGAGCAGAAGAAAGACAGCCCCTCTGCGGGCGCAGGGAGATGAACGGACATGATGAAGGCGAAGCTGATTCTCGACCGCGATTTTGCCATCGGCGAAATTGATCCGCGGCTTTATGGCTCGTTTATCGAGCATCTTGGACGGGCCGTATACGGCGGCATTTACGAGCCCGGACATCCTACGGCGGATGAAAACGGATTCCGCCGTGACGTCATCGACATGGTTCGCCGGCTGCGCGTGCCGGTTGTGCGCTATCCGGGCGGCAATTTCGTTTCGGGCTTCAACTGGGAGGACAGCGTCGGCCCGAGGGAGGGCCGGCCGAAGCGGCTGGATCTGGCATGGTTTACGACGGAGACCAACGAGGTCGGCCTGCATGAGTTTGCCAGATGGGCCAGGGAAGCGCAGTCCGAGGTCATGTACGCGGTGAATCTGGGTACGCGCGGGCCGGACGCGGCGCGCAATATCGTCGAATACGCCAATCATCCGGGCGGAAGCTTCTACAGCGACATGCGCATCCGCAACGGCGAGAAGGACCCGCTGGGCATCAGGCTCTGGTGCCTGGGCAACGAGATGGACGGCCCGTGGCAGATGGGCCATAAGACGGCGCAGGAATATGGGCGCGTCGCCTGCGAGGCGGGCAAGATGATGAAGTGGGTCGATCCCACGATCGAGCTGGTGGCCTGCGGCTCCTCGGCGTATGATATGCTGACCTTCGGCGGCTGGGAATACGGCATGCTGGAGGAATGTTACGATCAGATCGACTACGTCAGTCTCCACCGGTATTACGGCAACAGGACAAACCGCACGCCGGATTTCCTCGCCCGCAGCATGGATCTGGACGACTTCATCTCGACCGTCGTGTCGATCTGCGACGCTGTCCGTGGGAAGAAGCACGCGAAAAAGCGCGTCCATCTCTCGTTTGACGAGTGGAACGTCTGGTATCATTCCAACGAGCAGGATCAGGAAATCTGGAAGAGGGACAAATGGAACCGCGCGCTGCCGCTGCTGGAGGACGTCTATAATTTCGAGGATGCGCTGCTGGTGGGCGCGATGCTCATCACGTTCCTGCGCCACGCGGACCGCGTGAAAATCGCCTGCATGGCGCAGCTGGTCAATGTCATCGCCCCGATCATGACGCGAAACGGCGGCGGCGTATGGGCGCAGACGATCTACTGGCCGCTGATGCATGCCTCGCATTTCGGGCGGGGCACGGCGCTTCGTCCGGTGGTGACAGGCCCTGCGTACGACTGCACGGACTACGAGCGCGTGCCGTATGTCGATGCGGCGGCCGTCGCGCATGAGGACGGCGGCCTCACGATCTTCGCGATCAACCGCAGCATGGATGAGGATGCGCTGCTGGAAGGCGATCTGCGCGGCTTCGGCGGGCTGAAGGTCAGGGAGCATATCGTCCTGCATCACGACGACGTGAAGGCCGTGAACACGGAGGAAGCGCCGGAGAATGTCGCGCCGCGCAGCGGAGGCGGCGCAAAGATCGAAGGCGGCAGGCTTATTGCGCCGCTTGGCAGCCTGAGCTGGAACGTCATCCGGCTGGAAAAGGCATAAGCAAAAGGCATAAAAAAGCAGCTCCTTTCCCGAACAGGAAGGAACTGCTTTTCTCTTTTCAAAAAATCATAGGAAGGACTTGGCGGACTTATAGCCGTGGATCTCGTCGGCTTCCAGCACGGCGCGGTTGATCGCCTTGCCCAGCACATGCGCGCCGATCGTTCCGACGACGTCCGCGCTGGTCTTGACCTTTCCGGTGCACAGCGCGTAGATCGAATCGCCGTCCATCGAGGTGTTGACCGGGCGGATCGTTCGCGCAACGCCGTTGGCCGCCATCGCAGCGACCTTGTTCATGGCGGCCTTGTCCAGGTTGGCGTTGGTGATGACCGCGCCGATGGTCGTGTTGAAGGAGAACTTGCTGGCCAGCTGGAGGAGCTTGACGGCCTCGATTTCGCTGGAGAGCATGCCGTCCTTCTTTTTGTTGAGCAGGCCCGCGAGCTGGCGGCCGGAGTCGAGCTCGTAGACGTCGCCGATGGCGTTGACCGCGACGATCGCGCCGACCTGCAGGCTGCCCATCTGCACGGCATAGCAGCCAAGGCCCGACTTCATCGCGAAACCGTCGCCCATGATTTTGCCGACCGTCGCACCCATGCCGGCGCCGACATTGCCGTTGCGCTCGATGCCGCGTTCGCTGTCCAGGCATGCGGCGTAGCCCATTGCGGCGTCGGGACGGACGCTGCCGTCCACGCAGCCGAGATCGAAGATGCAGGAACCGACGACGATCGGCACGATGGCGCTGCCGACCTTGACGCCCCGGCCCTTTTCCTCAAGGTATTTCATCATACCCCCGGCAGCGTCCAGACCGAAGGCGCTGCCGCCGGAGAGGAGCACGCCGTGCACGCCGTCGTTGCTCATCAGGGGATTGAGCAGCTGGTTTTCGCGCGAGGCAGGGCCGCCGCCGCGCACGTCCACGCCGCATACGGCCTTCTTCTCGCACAGGATGGCGGTGCAGCCGGTGGCGTGCGCTTCATCCTGCGCATGGCCGATGCGGATATCTTTGATCTCGTTCAGACTGATTTCTTTCCAGGGGTACATAGGATCCCTCCGTTTTCTTGCCCGGCTTTCCATGCGGCGCCTGCAGCGTCAGCGGATGCTGCGCCTATGGATTGCGCTGATATGGATAGGGGCATTATACAGGAAACGCGTGAAAAAAGCAAACGTGCACAGACCGGAGAGAGGAAGCCGGCGGAAATGCCGGATCATGGCGGACAAACACGCCCTTGACGGAAGGGCGGGGAAGATTTATACTTAAATTATCGAAATTTTACGAAACGCGCTGTGAGCGCGGGCGGATGGAAAGACGCATGAAGTACAGAAACTGCATTTTCAATCTATACGGAACCCTGGTTGATATCCACACCGATGAGGAAAGACCGCAGCTCTGGCGCGATATGGCGGCCTATTTTGCTGCCGAGCGCGTGCATTATGGACCGGATGCGCTGCATATCCGGTTTAAGGCGATTTGCCGCAGCCTCGACCGCGAAAGCCCCCTGCGCAAAGGGGCGAAGGAACCCCATCCGGAGATCCGGATGGAGGAGGTTTTCCTGTCTCTGTATGCGGAGAAGGGCGTGCTGGCCGGCGCCGGGCAGGCGGAGCGCGCGGCGCGCTATTTCCGCGAAAAGTCCACGGATTATATCCGGCTGTATCCCGGCGCAAAGGAACTGCTCTCGCGCCTGCGCAGCGAGGGCAGGGGCGTATACCTGCTGGCCAATGCCCAGCGGACCTTTGCGATGTGGGAACTGGAGCATCTGGGTCTTGCCGATGCGTTTGACGGCATGCTGATCTCCTCGGACTGCGGCGTGCGCAAGCCGGATAAGCGCTTCTTTGACATGCTGCTGCGGCGCTGCGGCATTGCGGCGGGCAGCGCGGTGATGATCGGCAGCGACGGCCGATGCGACGTCGCCGGGGCGAAGAAGGCCGGCCTTTCGTCGGTGTACATCCGGTCGAATCTTTCCCCCAACGAGCCGCAGCCGGATGCGGATTATGCGCTCGATCACATGGATCTTGCCCGCGTGGGCGATATCCTTCTGCAGAATGAATAATACCAATCAGAACGAACAAAGGCGATAAAGGAGAACACGATACATGAAGCGATCTGCGGGCGTGCTGCTTTCTGTAACCAGCCTGTCGTCCAAATACGGCATCGGCTGCTTTTCGAAGGCTGCGTATGATTTTGTCGATTTTCTTGCGGAAGCGGGACAGACCTACTGGCAGATTCTCCCGCTGGGCCCGACGTCGTATGGCCCCTCCGGTGATTCCCCGTATCAGGCGTATTCCGCTTTTGCCGGCAATCCCTATCTGATCAGCCTCGAGGCGCTGATCGAGGAGGGCGTGCTCACGCAGGAGGAATGCGACGCGGTGGACTTCGGCGACAGGGCGGACGACGTCGATTACGACAAGCTGCATGCCGGCCGCTATCAGCTCCTGCGCAGGGCATATGAGCGCAGCGACATCTCCAGGAACCAGGACTATCAGTGGTTCGTTGGCGAGCATGGTTGGTGGCTGCATGATTATGCCCTGTTCATGGCGGTCAAGAATTACTTCGGCGACATCTCGTGGACGGAATGGCCGGAGGATATCCGCAGGCGCTGGGGCTTTGCGCTGGATTATTACCGCCGGATGCTGTATTTTGACATCGAGTTCCAGATGTATATGCAGTTTAAGTTCTTTACCCAGTGGCATAAGCTCAAGAACTACGCCAATGAAAAGAGAATTCAGATCGTCGGCGATATGCCGATTTATGTCTCCATGAACAGCGCGGACGTCTGGGCGCATCCGGAGCTGTTCCAGATGGACGAAAATAACGTGCCCAGCGCGGTCGCCGGCTGCCCGCCGGACAGCTTCTCCGCGACCGGCCAGATCTGGGGCAACCCGCTCTATCGCTGGGATTATCATGCCGAGACGGGCTTTGCCTGGTGGATCAGCCGGCTGTACAGCAGCTTCAAGCTCTACGACGTCGTGCGCATCGACCATTTCCGCGGCTTCGATGAATACTTCTCCATTCCCACCGGCAGCGATTCCGCGCTGGACGGGCATTGGGAGAAGGGCCCGGGCATTTATCTCTTCTGGAAGATGTGGGAGAGCATCGGCATGATGCCGGTCATCGCGGAGGATCTGGGCTATATGACCGATTCCGTGCGCAGGCTGGTCGAGGACAGCGGCTTCCCGAACATGAAGGTGCTGCAGTTTGGCTTCGATCTGAACGATACCGGCGCGGTCAACGATTATCTGCCGCATAACTACCATGAGAACTGCGTGGCCTATACCGGCACGCATGATAACGAGACCATCGCGGGCTGGTTTGCCGGCCTTTCGGCAGCGGAAAAGGAGCTCGTGCGCGATTATCTCTGCAACCACGACACCGAAGACGAGAAGATGTGGAAGGCGCTGACCTGCGCGGCGCTGATGAGCCGCGCGAAGACCTGTATCATTCCGATTCAGGACTACATCGGCATGGACAACGAATGCCGGATGAATAAGCCCTCCACCGTGGGCATGAACTGGCGCTGGCGCCTTCAGGAAGAATACCTGACGGACGCGCTGTGCGGGGAGATGCGCGCGCTGACTACGCGCTACGGCCGCATGAACTGGGCCGCTGCGGATGTGATCGAGGCGGAAAAGAAGGCTGCGGCAGACGCAGCTGCCATGCAGGAAGCGGCGGACGAGGGAGAAAAG
Source organism: Clostridia bacterium (assembly GCA_017436605.1). Taxonomy (GTDB): domain Bacteria; phylum Bacillota; class Clostridia; order Christensenellales; family Aristaeellaceae; genus Ventricola. The sequence continues at coordinate 16,157 of JAFSCW010000077.1, forward strand.
GCGTGATTTATACCGTAACGCTCAATCCTGCGATCGACTATGTCGTCCGGCTCGGGGATACGCTCCGGGCAGGCGGCATCAACCGCAGCATGCAGGAGGATTACGAATTCGGCGGAAAGGGCATCAACGTATCGCGCGTGCTGCATGCGCTGGGCGTAAGCAGCGCGGCGCTTGGCTTTGTCGCCGGATTTACGGGCGAAGGGCTGGAGCAGGGCCTTCGCGGCATGGGGCTGGATACCCGCTTTATCCGCCTGCCGGAGGGCATGACGCGCATCAACGTCAAGCTGAAGGCGGGAGAGGAAACCGAGATTAACGGCATGGGCCCGCGGATTTCGCCGGAAGACATGGACAGGCTGTATGCGCAGCTGGAAACGATCGGAGAGGGCGACGTGCTGGTGCTCTCCGGCTCGGTTCCCGCCGGCCTGCCGGAGGACACCTATGCGCGCATCATGGCGCGCGTTTCGGGCAGGGGCGTCCGGGTCGTCGTGGATGCATCCGGGCCGCTTCTGGAAAGCGCGCTGGCGCTGCAGCCCTTTCTCATCAAGCCCAACCACATCGAGCTCGGCGGAATCTTTGGAAGGACGCTCGATACGGATGAGGAGATCGAGTCCTGCGCGCGCAGCCTGCAGGCGATGGGCGCGCGCAATGTGCTGGTTTCCATGGCGGCGCGCGGCGCGCTTCTTCTGGATGAGCATGGCCGGACGCACCGCATCGCCTGCCCGGCGGGGCAGGTTGTCAACAGCGTCGGCGCAGGGGATTCGATGGTCGCGGGCTTTCTGGCCGGCTATCTGGAATCCGGAGATTACAGCCATGCCCTGCGCCTTGGCACGGCGGCGGGCAGCGCGACGGCGTTTTCCGTGGGCCTTGCGCAAAGGGAGCAGATCGAGCGTCTGCTCGCTGAATCCTGCTGAATTTCGTGAAATCATGATGAAACCGCTTCCCGAAAGGGAAGCGGTTTTTGCCTGTTATCGCTGCATATTTATTGCATACAGATGTTTTGTATGATAAACTTGATCTTGATTCTGTTCAAATATGGTTTCGGAATACGGATTCGAAATGTCTGTTCGGATTGCATGATCATGAGGAGGAAACATGTCCCTGTTTTCGCTTGTGTTTTTCAGTTTTGCTGTGGCGCTTGTGTGCCGCGCCGTTCCCCGGGCATATCGCTGGAGCGTGCTTCTTACGGCGAGCATGCTGTTTTATCTCTCGGAGAGCCCTGCGGCGCTGCCGGTGCTGATCATCATGTCGCTGTGGACGTGGTATTGCGCCCGAAAAATCGGAAGCGCGAATACGCCGGCGCCGGCAGGCCTTTCGCGCGAGGAAAAGAAGGCGCGCCGTGCAGCCATCCGCGCCGTGCAGAAGCGCTGGCTGACAGCAGGTCTTTGCGCGGACTTTGCTGTGCTTGCGGTGTTTAAGTACTTGAATGACGTGCGCGTGCTTGTGGGCGCTTCCCGCCTTGGCATTCTGCTGCCGCTGGGTCTGTCCTTTTATACGTTCCAGATCACGGGCTACCTGCTGGATGTATACGGCGGAAAGACCAAGCCGGAGGAAAGCCCGCTTCGCTTTTTGCTGTTCGCTTCGTTTTTTCCCCAGCTGATTCAGGGACCGATTGCGCGCTATGACGCGCTTGCACCGCAGCTGCGCGAGCCGAAGGATCTTGATATGGACGGTCTTGTCCGCGCCGCGCTGCTGATGCTCTACGGCCTGATGAAAAAGCTCGTCATCGCGGACAGGCTTGCCCCGCTGGTCAGCGCGGTGTTCGATGGCGGCAGTTTCGGCGGCGCGGCTGCGCTTGTCGGCGTGCTGGCCTATTCCGCGCAGCAGTACTGCGACTTTTCCGGCGGCATCGATCTTGTGACAGGCGCAGCGGAGCTGTTCGGCGTTCGTCTCGCGCCCAATTTCCGCAGGCCGTATTTCTCGGTATCCCTGGCGGATTTCTGGCGCAGGTGGCATATCAGCCTGGGCAGCTGGATGCGCGATTATGTGTTCTATCCCTTCGCGCTTTCCCGCCCGGTGAGCAGACTCTCCAAGCGGGCTGGCGCGCGCTTCGGACAGGCGATTGCCCGGACGCTGCCCGCCGCGGCGGGCAATCTGCTGGTCTTCCTGCTGGTCGGTCTGTGGCATGGCGCGTCGCTGAATTATATCGCGTGGGGCCTGTATAACGGCCTGATCCTTGCGGTATCCTCCGTGCTGGAGCCGGCGTATAAGGGCTGGAATGAGCGGCATGCCGCGCTGTCCGCCTCGTCTGTATTCCATGTTCTGCGCGTGGTGCGTACCTTTGCGGTGGTGAACATCGGCTGGTTCTTTGACAGGAGCGCTCATCCCGCGGACGCCTTCCGGATGATCGGCAGTATAGCGATGCGGTTTGCTCCGCAGGAGCTGACGCCGACGTTTTTTGAGACGGCCGGGATGACTGCGCCGGATGGGATGGTTCTTGCCTGTGCGCTGGCGGTTGTCTTCTGCGTTTCGCTGCTGGGGGAGCGGGGGATGGACGTGCGCGAAAGGATAGCTTCTTTGCCGTATATCCCGCGTCTGCTGCTCGTGCTTTTCGCCTGCTGCAGCATTGTGATCTTCGGCGTCTGGGGTTCCGGCTTTGACGCTTCCGCATTCATCTACAACGGATTTTGAGGCCTAATATGCAAATGATTAAAAACTCGGCGCGTATCCTCGTTTTTCTTGTGCTGCTGGCTTTCCTCCTGAGCGGCGCGACCCGGCTTCTGGAGCAGAAAGACAGCGCCATCGGCTTGAAGCCTTTTCTTGATCATGCTGAGGAATACGACGTCCTTTTCCTCGGCGACAGCCAGGTGCGCTACGGCGTTTTTCCGCTGGAGCTGTATCATAAGTACGGCATCGCCGCCTATAACCTCGGATCGAGCAATTGCAGCGTTCCGCTGAGCTATTGGCGGCTGATGAACGCTCTGGAATATGCGCAGCCGAAGCTTGTGATGCTCTCGGTTACGGATGCGGAAGTGCCGGAATTGACGCCCAGAAAGGGCGAGTGGCTGCATGTGGCGCTGGGCGCGTTCCCGATGTCGCTGAGCAAGGCGCGGGCGATTCTGGATCTGACGAATCAGGACGGCGAAGACAGCAGCGGCGTGGCCTACAGCGATATCCGCAGGGAGCTGTTTTTCCCGCTGTATAAGTATCATTCCCGCTGGAGCAGCCTGACGCAGGAGGATTTCAGCCCGTCGCATAACGCGCATAAGGGCGCTGTCGCCCGGGTGCACGTCACGGACCCGCAGGCGGAATCCCAAATGGTCGGCCCGGACGAATGCCTGCCCGAGGAGGGCTATGGCTTTGTGTATCTGAGGAAGATCATCGAGGAATGCCAGAAAAGAAATATCCCGATCGTGCTGTATCAGCCGCCTTACCCGATCCTGCCGCAGGCGCATATGGGCACGCATACCTCGGCGAAAATCGCCGAGGAATACGGCGTGCCGATGCTGAACTTCGTGGATATGGACCGCGTGGTGGATTACTATACGGACTGCGGCGATCCGGGAAGCCATCTGAATGTTTCGGGTGTGCGCAAGCTGACGGATTTCCTCGGACGGTACATCACGGATCACTATGATCTTCCTGACAGGCGTGAGGACGCCGCCTATGCGCATTGGAACGACGAATGGAACGCATATGTGGATGAGAAGATCCGCATGATTGCGGAGGATGCGGACAGCCTGCGTTCCCGGCTGATGCTGCTGCACGACGACAGCTTCAGCCTTGTCCTGACTGTTCGTCCGGGTTTTGATTACGATCATCGGAGCACCAAAAAAGCGCTGCAGAACATCGCCCGGGCGCATGTATATGAGGACGACGACGAGGCTTCGGAAAAGCTCAACCCGCTCATGGGCCTTGACGATGCGGCGGATTTCAACAAGGGATATATGTTCATCGTCGACCGGGATGCGGGAGAAACGTATGAATATGTGCAGGAATTCTACGGCATCGGCGAGCAGGAATACGAGACAAGCTTCGGCTACGTCTTTTGCCGGATGGACGGAGAATGGATCGATCTGAGCATCACGCAGGACGACGAGGAAACGTATTATTTTGACGACTGGGATGACCAGGATCAGGATGTACGCTTTGTGCTCATCGACCGGCGGACGGGAAAGCCGGCGCTGACGATGGCGTTCAGCCGCCATGACGAAGAACAGCCCTGAACCCGGTAATGCCAAAGGCTGTGCAAGACAAAAAAGTGGTTCCTTTCCCCATAAGGGGAAGGGAACCGTTTTTATTTCAGAGAGAACGGGCCGTGATTGTGAACGTATTCGGGGATGGGCTCAAAGGTCTCGTAGCTTTCGCAGTCGCAGCCGACGTAATCGGCGTTGATGAAGCCGGAGTTGATCGCCAGCCCGTCGCGGTAGATGCGGATGTTGGCGTAGTATTTGCCGCGGTAGGTCACCACGTCGATCAGCTGAAATTCGGTATCCGGGCCGACTTTGCCGTCCGTGCCGCCGGGATAATAGGGCACGCGGCTTTTTCCCTTGTTGGGCGTATCCCAGAGCGTGACGCGCCGGCCGTAGCAATGGACGTGGCCGTATTCAAGGCAGCCCTCGTCCGGGCAGGAGGATGGGCCTTCGCCGCTCCAGCCGTCGGTATAGGCGTAGACATGCGTAACCAGATGCGCGGCAGCCTTCTCGCTGCCCAGCGCCAGGCAGGCGGGCGCCTTGTCCGCGAGCGCGGGCGCGGCGGAGAGCAGCAGCAAAACGAGAAGCGGGAGCATGCGTTTCATGGATCATACCTCCTGAAAGGGCAGCGGCGTTCGCAGAAGAACACGTCAGGCAGGGACGTCGGCTTTGGAAACGGCGGCGTTGACCAGTATCGTTCCGGCGAGGGCGATGCACGCGGCGATGACGAGCATGGCGCTGAGGCCGAGGCGCTCGATGGCTGCGCCGCCGAGGGAACTGCCAAGCGCCATGCCCAGCGTAAAGGTGGCGGAAGCGATCGTCTGTCCCTTGGCCATGTCCTGAGGCTGGATGCGCCCCGCGACGAGATAATACAGCGAGGGATACAGGAAACCGTAGGTGACCGTCTGCAGCAGCTCGATCAGATAGACCGAGGCGATGGAAGGGGCGAAGATGAGCAGGAGGGCCTTGGCGATGTAGAACAGGCCCGAAAGGCGCATCAGGATCACCACGCCGGTGCGCCTTTGGATGCGTTCGAAGAAGAGGATAAAGGGCGCGGCGGTTACGCAGGCGAGGAAGAGCGCGACGCCGACATGTTCGCTGCCGCCGCCGATGCGGCTGAAGATCTGAATCAGGTAGTTTTCTGCCATGGCATGGCAGGCGGCCAGACAGACCACGCCGGCCATCGTCACCATGAACAGACGATATCTGCGGGCAAAAGCAGCCATGGAAAGGCTGTCCGCCTGCCGGGACGTGGTGCGGCTTTCCTGGCCATCCGGGAGCAGCTTTGGATAAAACTGCACCAGAATCAGCTGAAGCGCGAGGCACAGGAGCACGACCCAGATCATGGCGCTTGCGCCCAGATGCGCGATGATATAGCCAAAGCCGAGCGAGGCAAACGAGAAGGAAAGCGATCCGGTTCCGGAACCGGCGCCGTAGTTGATGCGGTATCCTCTCTGGGCGTAATGCGCGCACAGTGGATTAAACAGCGGGATCGTGATCGAAAAAGACAGATGCCCGAGAATATACAGCAGGCCGATGACGGGCTTTGTGAGAGGGAAAAGCTCGATGGACGCCAGCGCGGCGAAGGCTGCGATGAGGAAGCCGGGGATGAGCCTCTGGAGCAGGGATATGGACGTCCTGTCCACATAGCTGCCGATCATCGGCTGCAGGATGCAGGAGAGGATGTTGGTCGTAGCCAGCATGACACCGATCTGCGCCGTGCGGAAGTCATGGCCCAGCAGATATGTGACGGCAAACGCACCGACGCCGGCCATCGCGAAGAAGTAGACCGCCTGATGCAGGCAGTACAGCGGGGTCAGGCTGCGCGAGGATTGAAAGCGATTCATAGATATCCTCCTGGGATAGGCATAGGGATGGCTGGATGCAAGGATGAATGAGACTGCGAAAAAGGCGCAAGGTTTTGCGTGGCATGGCTTACATGGGCTGCCAGGCCAAGCCGTTTGCCTGAGCAAAGGCCTGTCCGGCGCTGCCGTGCGGAGATATGATGGTAAGGTCGCTGCAGCCGGAAAAGGCGTCGCCTTCAATGCTTTCGACGCTGCCGGGAATGGTGATCTGCGTCAGCGCACAGCAGCCTGCAAAGGCGGACGAAGCGATTTCGCAAACGCCGTCCGGAATGACGATTTCCGTCAGCGCCGAGCAGCCGAAGAAGGCGGAACGCCCGATGGCGGCGACGCCTTCGGGGAAGGAGACGGAGACGGCGGATTCGTCGCAGTCCGAAACCGTGAATGTGCGCTGGCCGTCGTCTTCAAAAGCCTTGAGCGTCAGCGCCGGATAATCCGGGTGGGTGAAGGAATAGCCGATATCGGTCAGAACAAAGGCAGTCAGGCTGTCGGGGCTGCAGATCCGCGCTGCGGAGCAGCCGTAGAATGCGAGGATATTGATGCGGTCGAGGTTGTCGTGCAGATGAATCTGTTTCAGAGAGGAGCAGGCATAAAAGGCATGTGTGCCGATCGCGGTGACGCTTTCGGGGATCCGGATATCCGAAAGTGACGTGCAATTCTGAAAGGCATTGCTGCCGATGGAGACGACGCCTTCGGGAATGACGACGCTTGCCAGCGACGCGCAGTTCCTGAAGGCGCAGTAGCTGATGGCTGTGACGGGGTATCCGCCCAATGTATCGGGCAGGATCAGTTCGGCGTCGCTGCCGGTGTAGGCTGTCAGCTTAGCCTTGCCGTCCTTGACGGAATAGACAAAGTCTCCCTCGGTCTGCGCCCATGCGGAGGCGGAAAGCAGGCAGAGCATGAGCAATACGGAGAGCAGCATGTGCAGCTTTTTCATGGCGGGTTTACCTCTGCATTTTGGTCGGATTGGGCATGCCGGATAGCGTGAGCACAGCCGGCGGGAACGATGCCGCTGTCTATGCGGATCGGGCGGAATTGCTGCGTTTATTATAGCAACAACGACATCATGAAGCAACGGTTATGCGAACAACTTCGCGCAAAACCATGGCATTGAAACACAGATGCGGCAGGAGGACGGCTTTGTTCGTTATCAGGCGATATGCAGAAAAACCGCCCTCAAATCGGAGGCGGTTCAGAGCAGGCGTGGAGGGATTCTGCTTCTGCAAAAGGAGGATCAGGGAGCGCTTGCGCGGCTATGCAGTTCCCCGGGTGATCGTTTCTCGTCCTATAGACCTCCGAAGAAGCACAAAAAAACGACCGGATATTCCGATCGTTTCGTGTTGGCTGACAAGACCAACTGTACCTTTGGAAGTCTGGCATCGCGCAGTATGAGATGAGGCTGCTGCTTGAGGGCGCTCTTGTGCTGTATGAGGATGGAGCCTCCACCCACTTGAGGCTTGCCATGAAGAATGAGCAGTATGAAGCAGCAGATGCGCTTGAGGCTCTTGGCTTTGCGCTGAGCGCCTTGAGAGAGCATGTCTGTGAGTTGCAGAAGGCGCACAGAGTTGAGGCCATGCGCGAAGCAGAAGCCATTGAGCGAGTGTAAAAACAAACAGTTGTTTAGGTTCACAGTCACCATGAGGCTGGATCGCGCCGCAAACTCTTCAAAACCTGTAAGAGAAACCAGTAAATGAAACGATTTGCGGCGATTCACCCTTTTGTTTACAAGGAGGTCAGGTCAATGAAGACTTGGGGATATGCAAGGTGTTCCACCAATGAGGACAAACAGGACATCAACAGACAGATCAAGGAGCTGAAAGCAGCAGGCGCAGATGAAGTGGTCTTTGAGTATGAGCATGGAGATGCGAAGGTCAAGCAGAACCTTCATATGCTTCTCAATGCGGCGACTGAGGGTGATACCATCATCACGCTTGAGGTCAGCAGATTAACCAGAAGCACACAGCAGCTCTGTGAGATCGTGGAGATCATCAAGAGCAAGAAGCTCAGACTCATCATTGTGGGCAGTATCACAGTAGACTGTCGCAATGGGCAGATAGATCCCATGAGTCAGGCCTTCATTCAGATGAGCGCAGTCTTCGCAGAGCTTGAGCTGGCGATCATCAGAGCCAGAGTGCGCAGTGGGATGCAGAATGCCAAGAGCAAGGGTGTGAAGGTGGGCCGCAGGCCAACAACTAAAGATGACATTCCTGCGATCTTCTACAAGCATTATCCTGCTTTTGTTGCGAAACAGATGAATGTCAGTGAACTGGCGAGAGTGTGCGATTTGAGCAGGCCAACAGTTTATAAGTACTTGAAGTTGATAGCATGAAATATTGACGCTTTCGATGGAAGGGAAGGAGTTTGACCATAGGTGAGAGAAGTTTCGCTGCATTATGAACAATGAATATGGCGATTGTTATCCACAATTATTAAGTGAGTTTGATGTTGAGTATTTACAATTAATTGAATAATAAGTATAATTTAAACAAGTGATAGAGGAGGGAATGTATGTCTAAGATTAGTGTAAAATTCATTTTGTTTGTTTTGCTTATGTTTTGCTCTGTTGCGATGGCTGATCAGAAAACGGAATATGTGTTTAATGAGTTTCGTGTTTCTGTCTCTGATGAGTATATGACCTATCCAAAGAAATCTGTGCTTGAAATCAATGGAAGTAACGCGATAGTTGCAGAACAGAATATGTATCTAGATTACTTTGATGTAGATGAGATGTATTATCTAGATGCTGTTCACTATGAAACAGGAGACGAAATAAGTATCTGCCTTCAGGCGTTCGATAGTGGCGTTGATTTTCGGATGTTCCATGACTACAGTGACAGATACATGCAAGTTGTTGCAGATGAATTCTTAGAAGCATTCAAAGCTAATGGACAAGCATTTTCCTCTGCCTATGGGTATTATCATCCTCAAACGATGTATATCGCGTTTGAAGGACGTCCCTATTACAATCAGGGTCATACAATAATGTATTATACTGTAGCGAAGATTAATAATACATTTTACAATGTAACGATTACAGGAGTAAGCGCAAATGGCACGATTACTCCAACCTTTCTTAACGATATCCAGGATGTTGTGGGAAGCGTTAAACTGACAGGTTACGCTGATTTCGAAGTGGAAAATACCAGTAAGAAGGTGGATAGATTCTTATCAGATTTTAGGGTGTTGGATGGTATTAGCTTTGGAAAAGCGTTTGATGAGGTTATTGAAATTGAAACTGAATTGGGAAATGATAAAGGGAAAATCTATAGTTTCCCAGCCTGGATGAGGGCGATGACGTCATCTGACATGTCGGCAAAATCCGTAGATTATAATAATATCACGATCCTTGGAATTGATTATTCAAGTAAGTCATATCAGTTTGATGAGAACGACATCTTCTACTCTGTATTCTATGAGTTAAGAGGTGGATATGATGAAGAAGGTTTTCCTCTGAATCTCGATGGACAAACTGAAATTCAGAATTTCTTGCCTGCATATCATCAAATTGAATTGTTGCTGAGAGATCAATATGGAAATCCTCATTATCAAATGAGCAAAGGGACAAAGTGCGATATTAAAGGATATGGAATGAATTCTTTAGAAGATTGGAGGGACTATGATACTTTTAAAGAGCTTTGTGATTATAGTGAATGGTTGATAGATGATTCTCAGGGAAAGGTGAAAATTGAACACATACTGTTTTCTACTGAGAATTTCTATAGACATAATGTTACAATGGAGATTGTTAGATAAAAGGATACTTTGATTGATAAAAACAGCTCAAGAGCGAAGGAAATGCCCTTGAGCTGTTTTTGCATTTGATTTCGTAATTCTAGAAAAAAGATTACAGACGCGAAAGGACTTCTGCTTTTTTCTTGCAGAATTCTTCGTCAGTTAAGATGCCTTCTTTGTGTAAGGTGGAAAGCTCTCTTATCAGATTTATGTTTTTGGAAGATGTCTTATCATCAGGATCCTCAGAAGAAAGTGAATGATTGATCTCTTTGGGGTCAATAGCGCTCATATTATCATCTGCTGCTTCAAATGTAAAAGTATCTTCTGGTTTGATATCGACAGATTCTTCAATGATAGGAATGCTTTCAGTAGGTGCTTCTGTGACGTAGTGATTGTCAAGAATAGGGGTAGCACAGTCAATTGAGGCTTCGTGATCGTCATCTTCGACTTTATTGAATTCATCGTTGATTGTGGATGAGGAAGCAATGTATGGTACAAGACCGCCAAACAGGAGTAAGAAAATATCAAGTTTGCTCCAAAATCCTGTTATGAGAGAAAAATACATTATAATCCAGAAAAGGGAATCAGGTAGAGCGCCAATCATGAACATACTCAAAAAGCCCAATAATTGGATTATACCAGATGTTTTTCTGTTTAGATAAAAGCGATGAATTCCCAAACGCCCTAATAATACTGCAAGAACAATGGATCCTAGTTTAGATTTGTTTTCCCAGTAATCGATATCTTTATTTCTTTTTGAAGAGATGATGATACTTGCAATAAGGCCAATGATTAAACATGCCAAATAAACCGCAATGCCACCCATTTGGGTACCATTTGAAGTATAGCCCATGACAGTTTCCTCCTCAATATGAATAGTTATATGTAATTATAAGGCACACATGAGACAAGGTCAAGAAAACAAAAAGATAAAAGAAGTAGGTAAGATTTCTACCATACTTGTTGATAGCTGTAGAAAGTTGTTCGAAGTTGTAGGATCATCAATAGAAGTTGTAGATTGAAGATGTTCTTGGTTGTGTAAAAGTTAGTCGAAGTTATTGATTTGACAGGGAATCAAAAGCAAAAGCGTGAAACATAGTGGATAGAACTTTGATAATTGCATTTTACTTCCTTCAGCTTGTAGAAGGAGAACTATGTCTAAAAGATTAAGAGAAAGAGTGCAAACTGGTGTTGATGAGCAGCAGAAACCTATCTATAAATGGGCGATAGGCTACAACGTAGCAGAACTTCAACTGGATATTGCGAGGATTCTGATTGAGGCTGGTATGTTGGAAGGCGTTATGCCTCAACAACAAGAGGCAAGCAAAATCCCAACAATCAGAGAGTTCATTGAGAAGGAATACAAGCCTGCCTTCATTGATAATCTTGAATTGACAACGCAGGAAAACTACAACTCATACATTAAACTCAACATCTTGCCCTTCATGGGCGACATGAGATTAGATGAGGTTAATGTGGCAACCATTCAAAGGTTTTATGATTGGATGGCGAACGCTGCATCTCACGGCAGGAAGAAGAATCTGAACAGGAATACCATCGCCAGAGTCAGCGGCTTGCTGAGCAGAATCTTCAGAGTTGCTCTTGAAATGGGCCTGATTTCGGAATCTCCGATGAAGAAGACGCTCCTTCGGATCAATGCGGAAGAAGGGGGTCATCATACTGCCCTGCCAGATGAAGAGGTCTTGAGGATCAAGAGGGAGATCCCTTCTCTTGCTGTGAAAGATCAAAGACTTTTCATGGGACTTCTGGTTTATACAGGAATGCGTCCTGAAGAAGTAATGGGTCTTAGGTGGGAAGATGTTTATTTGAGCAAGCAATACGCAGAGATTAAGAGGGCAGTGACTTATCCCAAGAAGAATCAGCCTGTGATCAAGGGAACAAAGACAAAAAAGTCTGTAAGAACTGTGATTCTCCCCAAAGCGCTTGTGGAGATCTTGAAACCTTGCAGACAATTGAGTGGCTTTGTTTGTGGTGGAGAACAGCCTTGGACATGGACTGTGCTGGATAACATCAAGCAAAGAGCTTATAGTGAGCTGAAAATCAAGGGCTTCAGCAATTACGACTTTCGCTCAACCTTTGGCACTCAACTGAAAGAAAGTGGATTATCCTCCGCGATTGTGGCTGATCTCATGGGTCATGCTGATACGAGAATGGTTGAAACAGTCTATGCCAGGACAAGGCATGAAGGAGTCATGAAACAGCTTGAGGCTGTAGAGGCCATAAACGCTGGTATAACAATGGGTTTGTGACAACTTTTGTGACAGTTTTGAAACTCAAAAAACCTATATGCCACAAGGGCTAAACGAGTGTTATTCGAACTGCTTTGTGACAGTTTTTGTGACAAAACGCTGGATTTTGATGTTTGAGGGGCTTTTTAGCAAAAGAAAGAGATGATAGCTACATAAACAAAAAATGCCTTCATTCCCACTTGCTAAGAGAATAAAGACGCTTCAAAAACCCAACAATATAAAGAAAAACCGCTTCCTTATCGGAAGCGGCATCCAGTGTGGCGACTAACTCACACTTAGCTTGGTGGGGTCTATAGGGTCTCTTTCTCCTCGCTCGACGCTCGTCGGTCAGGCGGCTCTGACAGCCCACTGGGCTGTCATTCACTACCGCCCATTCTCGCCCTATAGACCTCCGAAGAAGCACAAAAAAACGACCGGAACTTTCCGATCGTTTCGTGTCGGCTGACAAGACCGACTGTACTGGTGGGGTCTATAGGGCTCGAACCTACGACCTCCACGATGTCAACGTGGCGCTCTGACCAGCTGAGCTAAGACCCCAAGCACGAAACATAGTATACATCAGCATATAGGGAATGTCAACCCCTTTTTTCACTTTTTTTCAAAAAGTTTTACTTGATGTGTGCATGGGCTCAATCTTGCAATCATAAAGTGTTTCGGGTATAATAGCGATACAGGCATAGAAAGGAAAGTGATCTGCTGTATGAAGTCTGTGAATATCCGTCTCACGATGATGACCGATCACGTCAAGAACTTCGTGAGCCTTGTAAATCGCTATCCGTACGATATGGATCTGCGTTCCGGCCGCTATGTGGTGGACGCCAAATCCATTCTCGGTATTTTCTCGATTGATCTCTCCCGCCCGATCCGCATGGATATTTACAGCGATCACTGCGAAGATCTGCTCAAGGAGCTGGAAGGCTATATCGTGGAGGATCCTGACGCGAAGGCGTGAGTGTCATAGGAGGAGGTTCGCCCGTGTTTGACGTGCATGCTACGGAAGAGGAAGACAAGCTCGTGCTTTTATGCGCGCTTGACAGACTTGGCGGCTGTACGGAGGAGCAGCTTCTTCGCTTTGTTGTGGAAACGGGGCTGCAGAGCCAGTTTCAGTTTTATATCGCATTGGCGGGCCTGAAGGAGTCTGCGCTGGTGCGCGAGACGCATCATATCGAGGGCAGGCTGCTGATCCTTACGCCCGAGGGCCGGCAGAGCATGGACATGTTCGCAGGCCGTATCCGCGCATCGCTGCAGGAAAAGCTCGAAACATATGGCGCCGGCTGGAGACGGCGCGTGCGCGAGGAGCTCCAGATGCCGGCGGACTGGAAACAGGATGGAAATGGTTTTCTGGTTACGCTGCGCGCGCTGGAATTCGGCGAGGAGATCTTCTCCATGAAGCTGACCGCGGCGACGAAGGCGCAGGCCAAACGATTCTGCGAGCGCTGGCCGCAGAAGGCCGTGTATCTGTATCAGACGGTGATGGAGCAGCTGGGCGAGCTGCCCGATGAGCAGGAGAAGAACCAGCCGTGACGGCGGATAAAATAAGGAAGATGAAGACGAAGCGGGAAACTGCTTCGTTTTTGCTTTGCGCAAAAACCGTTCCGAAGCACGGAAAAAAGAGAAAAGCGCTGTTCCGAGGGGAATCGGATACAGCGCTTTTCGTGTGGAAGGGAAATAAATGAGGAAGGGGAAAAAGGAAGATGTCTGCCTTCGCACGGAGGGGAAGATGGCGAAAGCAGTCAAAGGATGAATGGGGGTTCAACCTTTGTACGGATATTATACTGTCCAAATGTGACAGAAATATGTTGCGGGTGGGAAAGAATGAAGCAAAGTGATGACCGGTCAGTAAGGCTCGGGCGGAAAGAGCGCTTTGTCCGGGAAGGGAAGCTGTCTGCTTTTTTGGATTGAGGCTTTTGTTTGGGTGTGCTATACTGACAGATAGAAACCGGAAAGGGGGATGCGCATGGTAAGAAAGCGCGTCGTGACGGGCCTTGGCGCGGCCATGTATGCGCTGCTGGGCGTTTTTGGCTGGCAGGCGGAGCACATGGGGCAGAGCGATCCTGTGCGCGGGCTGCTGGCCGCTTTGCTGCTGTCTGTGCCGGCATATGCGCTGCTGGCGCAGCTGTTTCGCATCGGGGAAGGAAAACGTATCCAGCGCGGCGCAAAGCCTTTCAGACCTTTGCGTGCGTTCCTGGGAATTTTCCTTTGCTATCTGCCGATGTTTGCCGTCGCGTTTCCGGGTTCCTTTGCCTATGACGTGCCCTTTCAGCTCGAGCAGGTATTCACCGGCGCGTATTCCTCGCATCATCCGCTGCTGCATACGCTGCTGCTGGGCGGATGTGTGAAGCTGGGGCGTCTGCTTGGGAACATCAACCTCGGCGCGGCGCTGTATACCGCCGTGCAGATGATCGCGCTTGCGGCGTGCTTTGCGGCGGCGTGCGCGTCCATCGCGCGGCAGGCGGGTGCGCGGGCTGCGCGATTTGCGGCGGTGTTTTTTGCCGTCTATCCGCTGCATATGATGATGGCCGTAAACGCGACGAAGGACGTGCTGTTTTCCGGCCTGTTTGTGCTGTCGCTGGCGCTGTGGCGCGAGGCGCTTGCCGGCGGGCGGATGAGGCCGGGGCTGCTGGCGGGCAGCGTGCTCTGCGGCGCGGGCATGATGCTCCTGCGCAACAATGCGATCTACGCCGTGGCGGTATGGCTGGCGCTGCTGCCGCTGCTGGGCGGGAAGCGCGCGCTCAGGCCGGTCGGCGCGGCGCTGCTGGCGCTTGCTGTGTGCATGGGCGCAAACAGCGCGATGAAGACGGCGACGGGCGCTGCGAAGGGCGATCTTTGCGAGATGCTCTCCTGGCCGATTCAGCAGCTGGCGCGGGTGCGCAATCTGCACGGAGACAGGCTGACCGGGGAGGAGATGCAGGCGATCGACGAGCTGATGCCCGGCGGCGCATGGGCGCTGTATGATCCCACGATATCCGATCCGGTGAAATTTGAATTCGACACGGAGCGCTTTTTGGCCGATCCCGGGAAATACCTGCGCGCATATGCGTCCATCGGGATGAAGTGTCCGAAGGCCTATTTTGACGCGCTGCTGATGCATACCTATTCGTTCCTGTATCCCTATGGGGAATACGGCGTGTCGGGTTATTATCTGCAGATGGGCGTGACGGATCAGTATTACGACTGGTGTGATTTTGAGCGGATTTCCTCGCAGAGTTTTGCGCCGCGCGTGCTCGCCTCGCTTTCCTGGCGCTTCGGCGCGCAGGGCGCGATGCAGATTCCGGTCGTCGGCTATCTGTTCAACATGGGCCTGATCGTCTGGCTGATGCTGTTTTTTGCGCTGCGGGAGGCCTATCGCGGACGCTGGAGGCTTTTTGCTGCGGCGCTGCTGCCGGTGCTCCTGTGGGGCACGTTCCTGCTGGGGCCGGTGATGGCGGGCCGGTATATCTATCCGTTTGTCTGCTGTCTGCCGGTCTTGGCGAGCGGTACGAAAGAAAGCTGATCATAAGGATAGCGGGAAGCCATGAGATGCTGACTGCGGCGCGGGACGAGGGAGGAGCAGAGCCCCTCCCCTACGGGTGGATTGAAGAAGACTGGTGTAGGGGCGGGGCTCTGCTCCGCCCGAAAGAGTGCCGCATCAAGCAGTTGCGAAGCGAAGAAGGGTGCAGGGACGATGTTCCTGCCAGGGGGTTGGGGACAGCGTCCCCGAGAAAGGAAGCGTAAATTATGAGACTGGATAAATATCTGAAGGTGTCGCGCATCATCAAGCGGCGCACGGTGGCGAAGGAGGCCAGCGAGGGCGGCCGCGTGACGATCAACGGCAAGGTGGCCAAGCCGTCCTCCGAGGTCAAGGAAGGCGACGTGCTGGAGATCCGCTTCGGCGAGAAGATGGCGAAGTTCCGGATTCTCAAGGTCGCGGAAACCGTGCGCAAAAACGACGCGGGGCTCATGTATGAGCTGCTTGCCGGCGAGGAGGATCTGTGATGAATGCTGCTGTGATCGTCGCGGCGGGCCGCGGCTCGCGCATGGGACTGGACCGCAACAAGGTGCTCTATCCCCTGTGCGGCGAGCCGATTATTGTGTGCACGGTGCGCGCGTTTGAGGAAAGCGGATTGTTTTCGCAGATCGTCGTCGTTACCGGCGCATGCGATCTGGAGGAGATGCGCGCGATGTTCGATTGCGCGGGCCTTGGCGTGCATGCCGTCGTCGAGGGCGGCGCGGACAGGCAGGAGAGCGTTTACCGCGGCATTGCGGCGGTCAGCCGGGAGGCGGAGATCATCGCCATCCACGACGGCGCGCGCCCGCTGGTCACGCGCGAGGTCATGGAGGCGACCATTG
>JAFSCW010000078.1 GCA_017436605.1 Clostridia bacterium
AAGAAGCGTGATATACTGTACACACGTATGAATATTTTCGGGTCAGTCATGCGTGACTGGCCTTTTTTCTTGGAGGAATGTAATCCATGCATATGCGCACGAAGAAATGGGCCAAGCCGGAACTGGCTGCATGCCCGTATTTTACGGATGAAGCGGAAACGCACCGCGGCCATTGGCGCGCGCTGTTCCGGGAGGACAGAACGCTGTATCTGGAGCTGGGCTGCGGAAAAGGCGTATCGACCGCTGCGATGGTTTACGATAACCGCGATGTGAATTTTATCGCGGTGGACATTACCTGCAATGTCCTCGGCGATACGCGCCGCAACATCGCAAAGACCTACGGCGATGCGCCCGTGGAGAACGTGATGATCGCCCGCTATAACATCGAAGACATCCGCAAGATGCTCGCGCCGGAGGACAGAATCGAGCGCATCTATATCAATTTCTGCAATCCCTGGACGAAGAGGCCCAAGTATGCCAAGCGCCGCCTGACGCACCCGCGTCAGCTGATGCAGTATCGGGATTTCCTCGTGGACGGCGGACAGATCTGGTTTAAGACGGATGACCTTCCGCTGTTCACCGAGTCCCTGCCGTATTTCAAGGCCTGCGGCTTTGAGATGCGCTATCTGGTCAACGATCTGCATGCGGCTGGCTTTGAACCGAATTACGTCAGCGAGCATGAGAAGATGTACACAGAAAAGGGCGTTCCGATCAAATTTGTCATCTTTGAAAAGATGCCCGGCCCGGTTGAGCTCGACCCTGTGCGATGGGTGATGCCCGGCGCTTTTGCCAGACTGCGCGAGGGCGTGGAGACGGACGGGGACGTCCTGCAGGACGAAGAGGCAGAATAACAAAACCTGAATCACAAAAGAGGAGGACAGCGCATGTTTGCGATCATTGTCAATCCGGTATCCGGCGGAGGAAGAAATCAGAAAACGCTGCAGCAGGTCGAAGCGCTTTTGCAGGAGCGCGGTCTTGATTATCGGCTCTTCTGCACGGAATGTGAAGGGGACGGCGGACGTCAGACGAAACTGGCGCTGGATAGCGGCTGCGAGGCGATCGTGTGCATCGGCGGCGATGGAACGATCTCCGAAGTGATTGGAGAAATGGCGAACAGCGGTAAGGTGCTGTATATCGTTCCCGGCGGAACGGGCAACGACTTTGCGCGCGCAGCGAATCTCATGGGCGAACCGATTGATGTGTTCCGTGCGCAGCTCGATGGGGAACGCACGAAGATTGACTGCGGAAGCATCAATGGAAGGGCGTTTATCAACGTATCGGGATCGGGGTTCGACGTCGATGTCCTGCGTAAGACCGAGGAGCTGAAGGCCGTCTATCCCGGCGCCAAGGCGTACAGGAAAGCGGTCATGTCGATCATCAGCAGTTATCGCGCCAAGGAGATCGAGGTGTCCATCGACGGCGGGCCATTTGAAACGAAACGCGTGACGATCATCGAAATCGCAAACGGCAGGTATTTCGGCGGCGGCATGCATGTTGCGCCCGGCGCGAGCTACCAGGATGGTCTGTTTGACGTGGTGACGGTTAAGCGTGTTCCCAGCTGGGGGATTCCGTTCCTGCTTCCGCTGTTCATTCTCGGCATTCATGTGAGGCTTCCGGTGGCTTCCGTGGTGCAGGCGAGACAGGTCGTGCTGCGCAGCAGGGAAATGATCGTCAACATCGACGGCAGGCTTGAGCCGATGGACGAGGCGCGGTATGAGATGCTGCCCGGCGCGCTGGACGTCATGCTCCCGAAAAAATAAGAAAAGAAGAGCGGTTCCTTGTCTCCTTCAGGGGAAGAGGGATCGCTCTTTTGATGCATTGCGGCGGCTTCAGAAGAATTTTAAATTTTTGTAACAAATTTTGGAAACAGCGGAAGAATCCGGCCTCTGTCCTCGTCTAATAGATGAAGGAATACAAAAGGAGTGTGAACGCGATGAAGAAGACAATCGGCATGCTGCTTGTGATGGCGCTGGCGCTTTATGCGGCGGCAGGCGTCGGAGAAAGCCTTTTTGTGGATAACCGCGAGACGGATAAGGTATACCCCGAGCGGCTGAATATGCGCTCCGAGCCGTCGAAAAACGGCGCGATCATCGGACTGTATTATTCGGGCGCGGAGGTCGAAAACCTCGGCGCGGAGAACGAGGAATACACCAGGGTCAGCATCGGCGGCGTAAGCGGCTATATGGCCAGCGAATACCTGATTACGGCGCAGGAAGCGGAAGCGCGGTATGGCGCGGACAGCGGCTTCGGCGATTATCGCGCGGCGGAAATCGACCTGACCGGTATGTGGGCGAAGGAGACGGCGCTGCTTGCGGATACCGACCTGCAGTCTGCAGTGATTGGTACCCTGCGCAGCGGAGAGCGGGTCGGTCTTGTCGGCGTGCTGGATACGTGGGCGTATATTGCAGCGGATCTGGACGGCGAAAAGAACTACGGCTATGTTCCGCTGGATGTGCTGACCGACGTGGACGAGCTGAAGGTCAGCATCGTAGCCGGAGAGCGGGCGGATACCCGCACCATCCTCTACAGCGCGCCCAATGACAAGGCGAAAGAGATCATGATCGTCAAAAACGGCACGGCATGCTTTCATCTCTTTGGCCGCAAGGAGGGCGAATGGCGGCGTGTGCGCGTAGGCGGCGTCTCCGGATGGATTCGATATACGCAGACGGATAATCTCCATATGCTCGGCAGCGAACAGCGCAGCGTGATCCCGTATTATCCGCTGCTCATGCAGACGAAGGGAGAAGCCCTTCTGTACAGCAGCCAGGACGAGGCGGCGTATATGACCCTCGACGGCGACATGAAGGTAGAAGTGCTGGCGGAGGCGGAGGATATGGTGTATATCCGCACGCTGGAAGGCGGAGCGGGCGCGTATGACTGCGGCGACTTCGGCTTTATGAAACTGAGCGACCTGAAGCTCTCCAGCGCGGCCGCCAGCGTAGGCCTTGCGCAGGTGGATAACGGGGATCTTCCGGCGGTCGTTCTGGCGGAACCGGACGAAAAGGCGGAGATGATCGGCGCGCTTTGCGGCGGCGCGCAGATCCGGATTCTGGATTATACGCAGACCGATTATGCGCAGGTCGCCCTGAACGGCCTGAAGGGCTATGTGGCGAAGGACAGCTTGCGGATTCTGACGCGAACGGGTGAAAACCTTTCCCAGCGGATTCCGCAGCGCGGCGTTGTGCTGGAGGACGTCGTCCTGAGCGACGAGCCGAAAAAGGGCACGGCTGGCGAAGAAACCGCTGCGGCGGGCAGCCGCGTATATATCCTGGGCAAGGCGGGCGATTGGGCCTATGTGCGCGCTGCCGGCAGTCCCAATCTGGATGTTCTGCAGTCGGGCGAGGATGCAACGGGCTTTGTTCCGCTGGATCAGCTCAATGCGCCCATGAGCACCACGCATTTGACGGCCTTTGTCACGACGGACAAGGTGAATCTGCGCAGCCAGGACAGCAGCACGGAAGGCGCGATTATCGGCAAGGCCAGAACCGGCGAACGTCTGCTTGTCGGCGAATACGGCGAAAACTGGACGCTGGTTGAAACGCCGAAGGGGCTGCGCGGCTACATCATGACGAAGTATCTGACGTTTGAATGACGGATGGGACGCTTTTGAAAATTCGGCGTTCAGGTACAATCGGCGGCGTTCTGTTTGGGAAAAATGAGAAGAAACCTGACCTGATGGGTAGAAATACGAACAGAAAGTATCGTCCGAATGGATAAAAAGGCAGAAAGAGATTTGGCTGATATGTTTCGCCGGAGCAGGGCGGGAGAAAATCGCGCTTGCGTTTGCCGGCCGGTTTGGATATAATCTCCTCGCACCGAGTTGTGCATTGCCATCTGACAGAGAAGAGGAGAGAACACTTCATGAAACAGTTCAGCTATGTTCTGACCAGACCGCATGGCCTGGATGCCAGACCGCTGAGCAGCCTGGCGAAAGAGGCTTCCCGTTTTTCCAGCCGTGTGAACCTGACCGGCGCTGAAAAAACAGCGGAGCTCAGCGAGACGCACCATGTGCTGGGCATGAATCTGGGATGCGGAAGCCAGGTCAAGGTCACCATCGAGGGCCGTGACGAGGAGGCCGCCGTCAC
Organism: Clostridia bacterium; assembly: GCA_017436605.1. Taxonomy (GTDB): domain Bacteria; phylum Bacillota; class Clostridia; order Christensenellales; family Aristaeellaceae; genus Ventricola. The sequence continues at coordinate 4,086 of JAFSCW010000078.1, forward strand.
AGCGCTGCAAAGGTATTTCATTGAAAACCTGTAAAGCAACACATCAGAAGAAAAGCCGAGCGCTTTGAATACATGAAAAAGCGTCTTTGCTCCCGATGGGGAACGAAGGCGCTTTTTGCATGGCTCATTTTTTCTTTTTTACAGGGGGAAGACCAAAGGTCATGAATTCGCATTCGAGGCGACCGTTGTAGAAGCGGCGCTTTTTGTCCGCGCGGCGGCCGAAGCAGCGCTCAAAGCCCGGATGCGAGGTGATTGCAGAGAGCGTAAAGCCCGGATGCCGGCGCAGCAGCAGACCCATTTCACGATAGAGCGCCTCACATTCTTTGCGATCGCTCAGCCGCTCGCCGTAGGGGGGATTGCAAAGGAACGCGCCGCGCTCGCCCTCGATGCGGCATTCGCGCGCATCGCCGACGGTGAAGGACACGCGGTCGGCAAGACCTGCCTGCCGGAGATGGCGGTTTGCCAGCTCGACGGCCTCCGGGTCGATGTCCGAGCCGGAGATCCCTTCGATCCGTTCCGGCTCAAACTGCGCTTTGGCCTCCTCGCGGATGGCTGTAAAATCGGGCATACCGCGCCAGGATTCCATGGCGAATTCGCGCGTGAGGCCCGGCGCGCGGTTTGCCATGCGCATGGCGGCTTCGATCATCAGCGTGCCGGTGCCGCACATCGGATCGTGAAGCCGCATGCCCGGACGCCACGGGGAGAGCGAGACCAGCGCAGCGGCCAGCGTTTCGCGCAGCGGCGCTTCGCCGTTCCATGTGCGGTAGCCCCTGCGGTTGAGGGCGACGCCGCTTGCGTCCAGCGTCAGCTGCGCCATATCGCCGTGCAGCGCGACGTCGATGGCGACGGTCTCTTCGGATTCCTCGAACCACGACATGCCGTAGCGGCTTTTCAGCCGCTCGACGATGGCCTTTTTGGTGATGGCCTGACAGTCGCGCACGCTCATCAGCTGGCTGCGGGCGCATTTTCCGCTGACGGGAAAGCGCGTATTCCTGCCGATAAAGTCCTCCCACGGCAGCGCCTTAACGCCCTCGAAGAGTTCCTCAAAGCTGTGCGCCTCGAAACGGCCGACGACCAGCAGCACGCGGTCCGCGCAGCGCAGCCAGAGATTGGCGCGCATGGCGTCTTCGAAGGTGGCGCTGAAGCGCGCGCCGCCGTTTTCCGCGCGCGCGGGTATATCGAGCCGCTTGAGTTCCTGGGCGACGACGCCTTCCAGGCCGAACGCGGCGGTTGCGATCCATTCAAATTGAGTGCTCATGCTTTATTCCTCCATAAACGTATCCAGTATATCAGCATCAAGGAGTCCATGCAAGGGAAAGTTTTTTCGGCAAAATCGGAGAAAATCCCCGGAAGGTCTGTTCAAATCGTGAAATAATTGCTATACTGTAACATGTAACCGAATGGTGACAAATGGCTTGTTATGCAAGACATGACAGGCTGCATTGTAGAAGGAGTGAATGGAAATGGCTCTTGTTACTACTACCGAAATGTTTAAGAAGGCCTACAACGGCGGTTACGCCGTCGGCGCTTTCAACGTCAACAACATGGAGATCGTCCAGGCGATCACCGAGGCCTGCCGCGAGGAGAAGGCTCCGGTTATCCTGCAGGTGTCCAAGGGCGCCCGTGCCTATGCCAACCACACCTATCTGGTGAAGCTGGTTGAGGCCGCTGCGATCGAGTGCCCGGAGATCCCGATCGCGCTGCATCTGGATCACGGCGACAGCTTCGAGACCTGCAAGTCCTGCATCGACGGCGGCTTCACCTCCGTCATGATCGACGCTTCCTCCAAGCCGTTTGCGGAGAACATCGAGATCACCCG
>JAFSCW010000079.1 GCA_017436605.1 Clostridia bacterium
CTGTCCATGATCCGCATCGTGTTCGATTTTTCGCTCGTGTATTACATCATCCCGGGCTATTTCATTTCGCTGGCGCTGTCGCTGTTCGTGCCGCCGGTGTATACGGCGATCGCCTTTGACTCGGGCGGCGTGGCCAGCGGCCCGATGACCAGCTGCTTCATTCTGCCGTTTGCCATCGGCGCGTGCTGCGCGCTGCAGGGCGCGGACGCCGTGCTTGCCAATGCGTTCGGCGTGGTGGCGCTGGTGGCGATGTCGCCGCTGATCACCATTCAGCTGCTCGGCTTCCGCTCGGTGATGCAGCGCCATGTCCGGGAGCATCTGGCAATGCGCAGGATGCTCGACAGCGACGATCAGCAGATCATCAGCTTTATGTAAAGGGGGAGCGGTATGCCAAACAGATTTGATGCGTCGGATATTAAGAAGCTGAAGCTCCTCGTCACCGTCGTGGACAGGAACAAGGGCGAATTCTATCTGGATGTGATCAGCCAGTTTGAAGTGAACTGTCAGATGGCTGTCGGCGGTCTGGGCACGGCGAATTCGGAACTGATCGATTTGCTGGGCTTGAACATCCACAAGGCTGTCCTTCTGAGCTTTGCACGGGAAGACAAGGTGGATGAAATCATGACCTGCCTGGAACAGAAGTTTGCCACGATCAAGGACGGAAAGGGTATCGCCTTTGCCGTGCCGATGTCAAGCGTGATCGGCGTGAATCTGTATCAGTTCCTGTCCAACAACAGGCTGGGAAGGGAGTAAGCAGCATGAAGACGAACAACCATGAGGTGATCTTTGCGATCGTCAATTCCAGCTTTGCCGAGGATGTGATGGACGTTGCCCGCGAGCAGGGCGCGCGCGGCGGTACGATCCTCACCGGACGCGGCGTGGCGAAGGAAGAGGCGGCGGCCTTTTTCGGCATCGCGCTGCATTCTGAAAAGGAAATCCTGATGATGGTCGTGGATAAGGACATCAAGGACAATGTGCTCCATGCGATTTACCACGAGATGGGCATGGGCAAGCCGGCGCAGGGCATCGCGTTCTCGCTGCTGGTTTCCGATGTGGCGGGCTTGGTCAAGGAGACCGAGAAGGCTTAACCACATTGAGAAGGGCACTACGGTGCGCGAGGTCAAAGAAGAAAAGCGAAAAGCGAGACTTGATTTTCAAGTCTCGCTTTTCTATATTTCCTGACTAGATAACCAATTCAGGAAACTCTTGGCAAATGCAAGTTGCTTTTTATTCATACCTCGCAAAAGATCGGCGACATTTCGCCACTCGTCGTTTTCATAACGAATTGTTCCTACAAGAAATTCGTCAGGTGTTGTATCTAAAGCAAGAGCTAGTTTCATAATTACTTCTAACGAAGGGATGGATGTGGCGCGCTCTATACAAGACAGATATTTGTCATTAATCCCTGCGCATTCACAAACCTGCACCTGACGCAAACCCAACGCCTTCCTCTTCCGTGCGATTCGCTTTCCAATTTCTGAATAATCTAATTCCATTTTCAACTATCCTTTTTGCATAAATTCTACTGGATTAGGTAGAAAACAAAAACAATCGTCAAGTTGAAATTCAACTTGACATGAGAATTATGCGTACTTATAATCGAATTATCCACTTATGAATTGAATGGAGAAGGAGGATGAAAAATGGAAGAAAAGCAGATGGTAAGCTATCCATCTATTGAAAAACCTTGGCTTAAGTATTATTCCGATGAGGCGAAGAATGCACAGCTTCCGAAGTGTACGATTTACGAATACCTCCTGAATAATAATCGAGAGCATTATAAGGATACTGCACTGATTTACTTTGGAAGAAGGATTACATATGGTGGTTTGATTGAAAAAATAGAGTTGGTGGCGGCTTCGTTTGTGGCGTTGGGTGTACAAAAGGGCGATATCGTAACCATACAAGCGTTGTCGATTCCTCAAGTTGTTTATATGATATATGCATTGAGCAAAATCGGAGCAATAGCCAATTTAGTCTATGTGACTTCTACGGCTGATGAAGTGATGAGGAATCTATTTGAGACGAAATCAAAAGTCTATGTAACGATCGATTCAGTTTACAATAGTTTTAAGCATGAGTTTAAGAAGGAATATGTACAAAACATTGTTCTTCTATCCCTGAAAGACGAAATGAATACTGTTGCAAAAGTGATGCTCAAGCTTAAGGTAAAAGATTCCTATACCCAAAGAGTGAACAATACTCTTGATTGGAAAGCTTTTGTTTCTTTGGGTGCAAACAGTAAAACTGATATTGCAGGACGTAATACAGATCCAGTCATTATGGTATACACTGGCGGAACAACCGGCAAGTCCAAAGGTGTGATGTTATCAAACTATAATCTGAATGTTGGAGCGCTTCAGTATTTGTATCTCGGATTTGAAAGAAAAAAGAGATTCTTGTGTGTTCTTCCGCCTTTTATTGCATTTGGATTGACAGTAACAATTCATATGCCTTTATCCTTTGGATTGCAAACAGCACTATGCATAGCTGCAGATCCTACTGAAATAGGCTCATTTGTAGAACAATATAAGCCAAACTATATTATTTGTGGAACGGCTCAGGCAGAGAAAATGATGATCGCCTTAGACACTAAAAGAACAGATCTATCAAACTTGGAATTGTTAGGAGTCGGAGGAGATGCGTTGCCGATTGCCTTGGAGAGAAGAATGAATGAATTCCTGACATCTCGCAAATCAAAGACAAGAATCATTCAGGGTTATGCAATGTCAGAAACATCTGCTTCTTCTACAGCTGCTGTATATACTATACATAAGCAAGGTACAGTTGGAATTCCATTTGTTTATACTACGATAAAAGTCGTGGGTGTAGATACCATGGATGAGCTATCCTATGGTCAAAATGGCGAAATCTGTATTAATACTCCATGTGCTATGATGGGATATTACCAGAATGAAAAAGAAACGAATAGTATCCTTAAGAGGCATAGTGATGGTAGTCTGTGGGTACATACTGGTGATATAGGAAATATAGACCAAGATGGCTTTGTTACGATTGTTGGCCGGATAAAGAGAATGATTTTAACTCAAGAGGGTAATGTGTTTCATAAGGTCTTCCCCAAAATCTTGGAAGATAAGTTTTTAGAAGTCAAAGGAGTTGAAGCTATATCGATTGTTGCCAAGCAAAGCAAGGAGACAACGAATGATCTAGTTGCATTTGTTGTTTTAGATATGATTACTCCGGAGGAAGAAGCCCTAGTGGCTCTAGATCAGTTTGCGACTGAAAACCTTGAACGATATGAACGGCCAAAAAAGTATATATTTTTAAATAGGCTTCCGCTGACTACAGTAGGAAAGGTAAATTATCGTATGCTCGAACAAGAAGCGGAAAAAACGAAGTGTTGAAGTCTGGTATATACTGCGGAGCCCCTCTTAAAGGTTGTATATTGTGTTGAAAAGAATTATTGGAAAACAAGAGTATGAATAAGGAATACAATATTACACTCAATAAAGCATGGTCACTCTCGAAAGAATGGAAAATGGCAGCAATTATTTGGAGAACGTTGGATCATGTTTTTGTTCTTGGTTCTTTTATGGCATCTATGCTTGCTACATATGTTGCAGCAGAAAGAGAAAATGATAATAATATAATAATTGTTTTATCTGCTATTGCAGCGTTCTTAACACTCATGGGTTTTGCATGTAATCCCTCAAAGTATATGACCAATTACCGTAAAGCCTTTGATGTCTTAAATGATGCTCTTATTTCGAACACCGATGTAGAAGGTAAGTTGACTAGCGCCGATGGTCATAGGGAAATTGTAGAAGCGATTAAGCGTGCAGAAAAGTATATAAGTAAGACTTATGATGTCGATGAATTCTGTGAAGCAGAATAGGATTCATTGCATATAAAAGAGCGCAAAAAGCAAAAGAAATGTGTTGGGAAACATAATGAGATGTAAAGTTCAATCATGCTAGTGTATTGTTAGTCATTTAAGAATGCAAATGATTGACAAATAAATATCGAGGCGTTACAATGGAAACACAGGCGGCATGTGCCGTCCAATTGAACCGACAAAACAAGAGAATATAAGGAGGGCATTTCCCATGGCGAATCGTATCGTTCTCAACCCCATTTCCTATCACGGCAAGGGCGCGATTGAAAACATCGTGCCGGAGCTCACCTCCCGCGGCTACAAGAAGGCGTTTGTCTGCTCCGATCCGGATCTGGTGAAGTTCGGCGTCACGAAGAAGGTTACCGATCTGCTGGACAAGGCCGGCTTTGCGTATGAGGTCTACAGCGAGATCAAGCCGAACCCGACCATCGAGAACGTTCAGAGCGGCGTGGCGGCCTACAAGGCCTGCGGCGCGGACTGCATCGTGACCATCGGCGGCGGCTCCTCCATGGATACCGCGAAGGCCGTGGGCATCATCATCACCAACCCGGAATACGCCGACGTTCGCTCCCTGGAGGGCGTCGCGCCGACCAAGAATAAGTGCGTGTTCACCATCGCCGTGCCCACCACCGCCGGCACTGCGGCTGAGGTTACGATCAACTACGTCATCACCGACGTCGAGAAGAAGCGCAAGTTTGTCTGCGTCGACGTGCATGACATTCCGGAAGTCGCCGTCGTCGATCCGGACATGATGTCCACCATGCCCAAGGGCCTGACCGCCGCGACCGGCATGGACGCGCTGACCCATGCGATCGAGGGCTTCACGACCAAGGGCGCCTGGGAGATGACCGATATGTTCCATCTCAAGGCGATCGAGATCATCGCGAAGTCTCTGCGCGCGGCTGTCGCCGGCGAAGCGGAGGGCTTTGAGGGCATGGCGCTGGGTCAGTATGTGGCCGGCATGGGCTTTAGCAACGTGGGCCTTGGCATCGTGCACTCCATGGCGCATACCCTGGGTGCTGTCTACGACACCCCGCATGGCGTGGGCAATGCGATCCTGCTGCCGACGATCATGGAATACAACGCGCCGGTGACGGGCGACAAGTATAAGTACATCGCCGCCGCGATGGGCGTCGAGGGCACCGAGCAGATGATGCAGGAAGAATACCGCAAGGCTGCCTGCGACGCCGTGCGCAAGCTGAGCGCCGACGTGGGCATCCCGGCTGACCTGAAGGACATCGTCAAGGCTGAGGATCTCGACTTCCTGGCCGAGTCCGCCTATGCGGACGCCTGCCGCCCGGGCAACCCGCGCGACACCAGCGTCGAGGAGATCAAGGAGCTGTTCCTCAAGCTCATGTAATCCCCTGGATAACAACAAGCGGCCTCTCTCCCCTTGCGGGGCGGGAGGCCGCTTTCTGCTTTTCAACATAGCAGAGGATTATCGGAGCCGGATGCCGGGATCGCTGGCCTGGGGCAGGGCGGAGAGGGGCAGATACACGCCGGGCTTCCCGCTCAGCTGAAAGGAATAGATGACGGGCTCGCCTTCGGGCGTGAGCATGATCTGCGGGCCGGTGTCCTCCCGCGCGCCGTAATCGCGCACGTCGAGGCTGAGCACCTCGCCCTGAGGATTCAGCGTCATGGCGAAGATGGTATACAGACTCCGGGACTTGGCGACGCAGTAGCCGTAAAGCGTTGCGGTGCCGTCTCCGTTTTCCCGCGCGCAGGAGGGATGGGTGATGGCGTTTTTCGTTTCGAGCGTCTTCGACCAGAACAGCTTGCCCTCTGCGCTCAGATGCGTCAAGCGGTATCGCTTATAGTCGCTGACCAGTGAGCCGGACAGGATTACGCCGCCGTCTCCGTCGGGATGGAGGTTGTTGTAGTGGAAATCCTCGTCCGTGGTGTGATAGGCCCAGGAAACCTCGCCGTCCTCGATGCGAAGGACGATGCAGTCGGGCAGGCTGGGCCTGCCGTGCTGCTTGATCAGCAGATAATGCGCGCCTCCGCTCATGGTGATCGCCTGCACGAAGGCGTTTTCAAATGCGATGCCGTAGCGCAGCACCGGCGCGAGGGTATCGCCGTCGTAGAGCATAAGCTCGGTCTGTCCGTTTTGGGCCTCGCAGACGCCGGCGAACAGCCCCTTGCAAAAGCGCAGATCGTAGGGATTACCCTCGAAGGGTTTTCCCTTTCCGAGGCTGCCGTCCTCCAATGGGAAAAGCGTATACGACTGCTTCCATGTGCTGCCCTCTTCCGCAGAATTGGCGCTGCGGATGACGCAAAGACGCCCGTCCGGCAAACGCAGGGCCGAATACCCGTAGGCCCCTTCCCCGGCCAGAGGGAGATCAAACGTTACCTCGCCCCGATGGATGTGCTGCAGGCGGTACTGCGCGGCGGAGAGCTCCGTGCTGCAGCGGATGACGGCACATTCGTCGGGCGCGAGCGGGGCGATGCTGCTGATGAAATCGTATTCGCCGAGCATCTCAAACGCATAGCCGGAAAGATCCAGCGCGAGCGCGAAGCAGGGCAGGAGCAGAAGCAGAAGCAGCGCGGCAAAGAAACGTGTCATGGCGTATTCCTCCGGTTTGATATTCTGCTTATATGACGACGCGGACAGGAGAAAATTTCCTGTCCGCGTGATATTGAATTGAAAAACGGAGTATTGTCCCGATTACAGGCCGCCGAGCATCAGCAGCTCGACCATCTTCGCGCAGCGGTCCATGCTCTCCATGGCGATATGCTCGAACTTACCGTGGTAGGCGAAGCCGCCGGTGCAGAGATTCGGGGTCGGCAGACCCAGTTCGGACAGGCGGCAGCCGTCTGTTCCGCCGCGAACCGGCTCGACGAAGGGCTTCATGCCCGCCAGCGCAGCAGCCTTCTTCGCGTTTTCGATCAGGTGCATGTGCGGCGCGATCTTCTCGGCCATGTTGTAGTAGGTATCGCAAAGCTCCAGCGCGATCACCTCGCGGCCATAGCGCTCGTTGATCGTCTTGGCGGCATGGCGCATCGTCTGCTTGCGGGTTTCGAACGTGGCGCGGTCGTGGTCGCGGATGATGTATTCGAGCTCGGCATAGGAGACGTCGCCCTTCATATCGTGCAGATGGAAGAAGCCCTCGTAGCCCTCGGTCAGACGCGGGGTATCGCCGGCGGGCAGCAGGCTGTTGAATTCCATGGCGACCAGCGCGGCGTTGATCATGGTGTTCTTCGAGGAGCCGGGATGCACGCTCATGCCGGTGACGCAGACCTTCGCGGAGGCGGCGTTGAACGTCTCATAGGCGATTTCACCCGCCTCGCCGCCGTCGACGGTATAGGCGAACTTTGCGCCGAACTTCTCGATGTCGAAATGCGCGACGCCCATGCCGATTTCCTCGTCCGGGGTGAAGGCGATGCAGAGCTTGCCGTGCGGCTTGCCGCTCTCGATGACGGCCTCCACGGCGGTCAGGATCTCGGCGATGCCGGCCTTGTCGTCCGCGCCCAGCAGGGTCGTGCCGTCGGAGGTGATGAGCGTCATGCCGGCGAGATTCTTGAGCCCCGGGAAGCTTTCCACGGTCAGCACATCGCCCGTGCCCGCGAGGACGACGTCGCTGCCGTCGTAGTTTTCAAGGATCTGCGGCTTCACATTCTCGCCGGAATAATCCGGAGAGGTATCCATGTGCGCGATGAAGCCGAGAGCGGGAATATCTTCGCAGCCCTTGGTCGCGGCCAGCCAGCCGTAGACCACGCCGAACTTGTCGACATGAACGCCCTCAAGGCCGATGGTCTTCATTTCTTGGGCGAGCTGATGCGCCAGATCGAACTGACATGCGGAGGACGGCGCGGCGGAGGAGGCGGGATCGGAGGTCGTATGGACCTTGACGTAATCGAGGAAACGGGTAGAGGCACGCTTCATATTGAGCAACTCCTTTGCGGATATTCTTATCGGGTTCGTTTTTCGGCGATCAGAGCAGGGCGGCGATCAGCGCGCAGATCAGCGGGAGCGAGACGCCGCTGAGGAGCGTGGAGACCATGACGCAGTGCGAGGCGGTCATGTCGTCGGGAGTGTAGATATCCGAGAGCATGGCGCAGTTGCCGGCGATGGGCATGCCCGCCATCAGCACGCTGATGCCGGCGAGCATCGGATCGATCGGAAGGAACCGGACGACGGCGAGGATGAGCAGGGGCATGATGAACATGCTCACCAGGCAGATGCGGTACATCCGCGGGTTGGTCATGGCCGTGCGCAGGTCGCTGTGGGCGACGGAAGCGCCAATGACCATCATGGCAAGGGGCGTATTCATCGCGCCGACGGAGGCAAGCGTGCTCTCCACCGGGGCGGGCAGGCGGATGCCCGTGATACCGAAGACGAGGCCGGCGAGCGCCGCGAAGATGCAGGCGTTTTTGAGGGAGCCCCAGTTGAACTTTGCGCTTGAGGAGATCAGCAGGACGCCGTAGGAAAAGAAGATGATGTTGAAGATGAGGATGAACATCGACAAAAGCGCCACGCCCGTAGGCCCGTAGACCGATTGAACGACGGGAATGCCCATGAAGCCGACGTTGGTGAAGATCAGCATCAGCTGATCGAGTCCGCGCTGATGCTTCGGGCTGCGCATGAGCGCCGTGAGGAGCTTGGCGAAAAGGAGCATCAGCGCGAAGAACACGACGCCCATCAGCACGGCGTTGATCATCGAGGAGGGCTGGGAATCGCTCTCCAGGACGGAGGAAATGATGATGCACGGGGCGGCGGTATTGAGGGTGAAGGTCGAGAGCTTCTTGCGGAATTCGGGGCTGACGATGCCGGCCTTCGCGACGAGAAAACCCATGAGCATCATCAGAAACAGGGAAATCAGCTGGTTGATCACGCCAGAAAGATTCATAATCTATGCCTCCGGTTCGGGTGATAATCGTTTGGCGGCGCGTCCTTGCGCCCATGCGACCATTGTACACCGAGCGGCGGCGGTTGTAAAGTTGTCATTTTTGTGCTATTCTACAGGGAGAATGCATCAGGAAATACGGCCCGCGGTATGTGCGGGCTTCGGAGGAAAGCTATGGGTTATCAGGCGCTGTATCGCCGTTATCGTCCGGCGCGGTTTGACGATTTTGTAGGCCAGGAGGCTGTCATCAGGACGCTGCGCAGCCAGGTGATGAGCGGGCGCATCGCGCACGCGTATCTGTTCTGCGGCACGCGCGGCACGGGCAAGACGTCCACGGCGAAGGTCTTTGCGCGCGCGGTCAACTGCGAGCAGCCGGACCGCGGCGAGCCCTGCGGGCAGTGCGCGGTCTGCCGCGCGCTCGGCGCGGAGAGCAGTCTGGATATTCTGGAGATCGACGCGGCGAGCAACAACGGCGTGGACGAGATCCGCGATCTGCGCGAGAAGGTCAAGTATCCGCCGCAGAACGGGCGCTACCGCGTGTATATCATCGACGAGGTGCACATGCTCTCCCAGGGCGCGTTCAACGCCCTGCTCAAGACGCTCGAGGAGCCGCCGTCCTATGTGGTGTTCATCCTTGCGACGACGGAGCCGCAGAAGCTCCCGGCGACGATCCTCTCCCGCTGCCAGCGGTTCGACTTCGGCCGGATTCCGTCCCATCAGATCATCGCGCGCCTTCGCGTGGCGCTGGAGGAGGGCGGCATCCGCGCGCAGGAGGCGGCGCTTTCGCGCATCGCGCGCGCGGCGGAGGGCGGCATGCGCGACGCCTGGTCGATCATGGATATGTGCCTGGGCTATGCGCAGGAGGGCGACGGCGGGCTGACGGAGGAGCTGGTGCTGCAGGTGCTCGGCGCGGCGGACAGGCGCTTCCTGTTTGAATTTGCAGACAGCCTGATCGGCGCGGATGCGCCGGCCGCGCTCAGGATGATCGACGACATGATGCGCTCCGGCCGCGAGGTGCAGGTATTCGTGCGCGACGTGAGCGCGCATCTGCGCGCGCTGATGCTGGCGGATGTATGCGGCCAGGAGCACGCGGCTCAGCTGCTGGACGTCACGCAGGAGGATGCCGCGGCCTATGTTGCGCAGGCGAAAAGGACGTCGCATACGCGCCTGATGCGCATGCTCGATCTGTTCCTGCAGAGCGAAACGGATATGAAATGGGCGGCGCAGCCGCGCTTTGCGCTGGAGGCTGCTGCGCTGCGCGCCTGCGAGCCGGAGGAGAGCCTTCAGCTGGAGGCGCTCATCAGCCGCGTGGACGAGCTGGAACGCCGGCTGCGCGAGGGCGCGGTGATGGCGCAGCCGGCGGGCGGCAGGCCCGCCAGAGCAGCTCAGGCAGAGCCGGCGCAGCAGGAGGCGGCAAAGCCTGCCGTGAAGGAAGCGCCCAAGGGCCCTGCCCCGGAGGCGGAACGCGTCTGGCAGGAGACGCTGCGCCTGCTCAAGCAGAAGCCCCAGATCTACGGCATGGCGCGCCTTGGCCGGCTGGCGACGAGCGAAAACGGCCTGTTCACCGTCGTTTATGAAAAGGCGATCGGCGCGGCGTATGTCAGGATGCTGTCCATGCCGGACAAAAACAAGCTGATCGCGGATGCGCTTTCCCAGGCGGCGGGCTATCCCTGCACGTTCCGCGCGGCGATCGAGGGCACGGTTGCGGAAAGCGACAAGGCGATCCTCGCCGCGCAGGCGGAGGCCAAGCGCCAGACCGAAGAGAACCTGAATAAAGTGTTTGCTGCCTTCGGACGCGAAAATGTGCGCGTTATGGACGAATAATTGGCAAAAAATGCAGGATACAGAAAACGAAGAATCATAATCGGCTTGTGCAAAGCATGAAACCGGGCGGAAAAACCGCCCGGTTTTTCTGTTTTGTTTGTAAATAATACAAAAATACGCTTTCTTCTTTGTATTTTTGTTGACTTTCCGCCGGGGACGCGGTAAGATATGGCACAGAAAAAAACACCGCGCACCGCGGTATATGGAGGATATGAAGATGAAGAGAATGGCAATGATGGCTCTGGCGCTTGTGTTGGTCTGCGTTTGCGCGCTGGCCGCGGCGGATACCCTCAAGGTCGGTATGGAATGCAACTACGCGCCCTACAACTGGACGCAGAGCGACGCGAGCGACGAGGCTGTGGCCATTGCGGCCGGCGGCTATGCCGACGGCTATGACGTGCGCATCGCCAAGCGCATCGCCAGCGAGCTGGGCATGGAGCTTGAAATCGTCAAGACCGAGTGGGACGGCCTCGTGCCGAGCCTGATGAGCGGCAAGATCGACTGCATCATCGCGGGCATGAGCCCGACCGAGGAGCGCAAGGTGACCATCGACTTCACCGAGCCGTATTACGAGAGCGAGCTGTGCATCGTCGTGCGCAAGGACAGCGCGTTTGCGTCCGCCGCTTCCCTCGCCGATTTCTCCGGCGCGAAGATCACCGGCCAGCTGAACACCTTCCATTATACCGTCATCGACCAGATCGACGGCGTGCAGAAGATGCCGGCGATGGAGACCTTCCCGGCGATGATCGTGGCGCTGACGGCCGGCGCGATTGACGGCTACATCTCCGAGCGTCCGGGCGCCGTCTCCGCGATGGCTTCCAATGCGGACCTGACCTATGTTGCCTTCGCTGAGGGCCAGGGCTTTGAGGCCTCCCCGGCGGACGTGGCCATCGCCGTGGGCGTTACGAAGGGCAGCGAGCTGACCGAGAAGATCAACGCTGTGCTGGCGGGCATCACCGCCGAGGAGCGCAGCGCGCTGATGGACGCGGTTGTCGCCGCGCAGCCGCTGAGCGAGTAACGCAAAGCCAAACGACATATCGGGAAAGCGCCCTGCGGCGCTTTCCCTTTCCTGTGTAGAGAAGGAGATTTATCATGCCAACAACATTCTTCGGATGGGTCGGCTTCCTGCTTCAGCAGTATGGCGGGCTGTTCTTCTCCGGCACGTGCACGACGCTGCTGATTGCGCTGTCGGGCACGTTCTTCGGCTTCATCATCGGCCTGCTGGTCGCCATCGTGCGCACGATCGAAATCCCGCGCGGCATGGGTCTTTTCAAGCGCGGTCTGCGCAAGTTGGCGCATATGCTCATCGCGGTCTATATCCAGGTCTTCCGCGGCACGCCGATGATCGTTCAGGCGATGGTCATCTACTACGGCTCGATGCAGTATCTGGGCATCGACATGGATCATACCATGGCCGCGATCCTGATCATCTCGATCAACACCGGCGCGTATATGGCGGAGATCATCCGCGGCGGCATTGTCTCCATTGATAAGGGACAGTTCGAGGCGGCGCATGCCATCGGCATGACCCACTGGCAGACCATGACCTCCGTCGTCCTTCCGCAGGCGATCCGCAACATCCTGCCGTCCGTGGGCAATGAGCTGATCGTCAACATCAAGGACTCGAGCGTTCTGAATGTCATTTCCGTTTCCGAGCTGTTCTTCCAGGCCAAGAGCGCTGCGGGCACGTATTTCAAGTACTTCGAGGTCTATTTCATCATCGCGTGCATTTACTTCGTGCTGACGGTGACGGTCAGCCGCATCCTGCGCTTTGTGGAAAAGAAGATGGACGGCCCGGACAGCTACGTCATCTGCGGTTCCCAGAGCGACAGCCGCGCTGAAATCGTCATCAGCAAGGAACAGGAGAAGGAGGTCGACAGGCAATGGCAGAGCAAGTGATTTCCATCCGCAATCTGACGAAGGCCTTCGGCAGCAATCAGGTGCTCAGGGGCATCGACTTTGACGCGAACAAGGGCGAGGTCGTGTGCATCATCGGCTCCTCCGGCTCCGGCAAGTCCACGCTGCTGCGCTGCATCAACCTGCTGGAAAACCCGGACGGCGGCCAGATTCTCTATCATGGCCGCGATATCCTGACCGACGAGAGCGTTTCCATGCCCAAATACCACGCCAAGGTCGGCATGGTCTTCCAGCAGTTCAACCTCTTCGGCAACATGAACGTGCTGGAAAACTGCGTCGCAGGCCAGATGAAGGTGCTTGGCCGCAGCCACGCCGAGAGCGAGAAGAATGCGCTGAAGTATCTGGAGAAGGTCGGCATGGCCGAATACCGCAACGCCAAGCCGCGCCAGCTTTCCGGCGGCCAGAAGCAGCGCGTCGTCATCGCGCGCACGCTGGCGATGGATCCGGAGGTCATTCTCTTTGACGAGCCCACCTCCGCGCTCGACCCGGAGATGGTCGGCGAGGTGCTCTCCGTCATGCAGAATCTCGCGCAGGAGGGCATGACGATGCTCGTGGTCACCCATGAGATGGGCTTTGCCCGCGCGGTCGCCACGCAGGTCGTGTTCATGGATCAGGGCGTGATCGCCGAACAGGGCGCGCCCGACGAGGTGCTTGGCAATCCGAAGCACGAGCGCCTGAAGAGCTTCCTTCGCAGCATGCTGTAAATCATCCGGCTCCGTTCCCCGCTGGGGGCGGAGCTTTTTTGCTGGGGAGAAAATCGTTTTTCCGTATTTGACGCCTGTATGGCATGAGATCCGCCCAATCCGGATATACATGGGACAAGAGGAAAACGGGAGGTTCGTGCAATGGGCGGAAAGATCAGGTCCGCGCTCAGGCTGTGCGCGGCGCTTGCCTGCGCGGCGGCTCTGGCGGCGGCGCAGGGAGAGGCGGACGTCGTACGGATTTATCTGGCGGAGGATGCGCTGCGCGGGGAGACGGCGCGTCAGCTGCTTGCGCTGCTGGAGGGCGAAATGCCGCAGGTGCAATGGCAGATGATCGGCGAAGGCGAGGCGGGCAGCCTGCGCGAGCTGGTCATAGCGGGCAGCCCGCCGGATCTGGCGATCTGCGCGCCGGAGGAGGCGAGGCCCTGGGCGAAGGAAGGGCTGCTTGCGCCGCTGCATGCCCGCGTCCCCGGTCAGGCGCGGATGCAGCGGCAGGCGCTGGATCTTTGCGTGCTGGAGGAGGGGCTGTTCATGGCGCCGCTGATTGCGCGGCACAGGCAGATGGCGGTCAACAGCGCGAGCTTTACGGCGGTGCAGATGGACGATCTGCTGAGCAGGCGCGTGTATCCGGTCTGGTATCCGGCGCAGTTTCAGCAGGTGATCGAGGAATTTGCCTTTTCGGAGCAGCTCGCGCTGGAAATCTGGCCGCCCGAGCCGGAAACCAGCGCGGCGCTGGAGGCGATGACGCAGGCGATCTACGGCGGGGAGCTCCTCGACGAGGAAGGAGAGGTCTGCCTCGCGGCGCAGGAAGAGATGGTTCTGGGCGTGCGCTGGCTGCGCGATCTGGCAGCATGCGGGCTGATCGGCATGGCGAAGAGCCGGGACGATGCGCTGGAGCATTTTCTCTCGGGGGAGACGGCGATCTTCATCGACTGGACGGAGCTGGAAGCGCTCAGGCAGGAGGCGCGGCTTCATCAAAGCGGCATGGACGTGGTGAGCGTCCCGTATCCCGCCTCGTCCGGGCTGCCGGTGCGCTCGTTTGAGCTCACGGGCCTGTGCGTATTCAGGGGCGGCGCGGGCGAAAAGCCTGCGCTTGACGCGGCGGAATTCATCTGTTCGGACGAGCGCGCGCAGGCGCTGCTCGGCAGCCGCGGCATCTGGCAGGACGACTCGGTCTGGCTGCAGAGTCTGGGGAGCGCGCAGCGGGGAGCGACGCTCCGGGCGCTCTTTGCGCGCGCGCTTGGCGACGTTCTGGCGCAGAAGCGGTCGCCCGATGCGGCGATGGCGCTGGTGAGCGCGGCGATGGAGGCGGCAAGGCAGGCGGAGGGCGAATGAACCCGGACGCAAAAGGCGGAAAGGAAAGCCGGGGAAGGTGGAAAAAGCAGAAAAAAAGACGCAAAAACAGAAAAAATTCTCTTGCCAAACAAGGGAAGGTGATGATATAATAGCCTCTGTATGAAACGGACGTTCCGCTGCCGGCGAAGTCGCGTCAGGGCATGAGCGTCTATGATGAAAGGAGAAATCGACAATGAGCGAGATCATCCGTGCGATCGAAAGCGAGCAGCTCAAGAAGGATCTTCCGAAGTTCAACGTGGGCGACACCGTCCGTGTTATGGTGAAGGTCGTTGAGGGCGAGCGCGAGCGTCTTCAGGCGTTCGAGGGCATCTGCATCGCTAAGCGCAATGGCAGCATCCGTGAGACCTTCACCCTCCGCCGTGTTTCCTACGGCATCGGCGTGGAGCGTACCTTCCCGCTGCATTCCCCGCGTCTTGACAAGATTACGGTCGTCCGCCGCGGCAAGGTCCGTCGTGCGAAGCTGTACTACCTGCGTAATCTGTCCGGCAAAGCCGCCAAGATTAAGGAGAGGTAATTGTGCTACCGGCCGCCGGTTTTTCCGGCGGTCTTTTTGTTTGTTTTAAGGATGCGCGGTGAAACATTTTCCGTTTCTGCGCGTCGTGATATATAGATAGGGTATTGATCATGAATAACAGAGAAAACAGGTTTGATCATATGATCCTGCGCGCCGAGGATAAGGCGATCAACTGGTATCCCGGACATATGGCCCGCGCCAAGCGCAAGCTCGTCGAGCAGCTTTCGCGCGTGGACGTCGTGGTGGAGCTGTGCGATGCGCGCATCCCGCGCGCCAGCCGCAATCCGGATCTGGGCGAGCTGGTCAAGAACAAAAAGCGCCTGCTGATCCTCAACAAGGCCGACCTCGCCGATGAGGCGGCGACCCGCGCATGGCTGAACCACTACCGCGCGCAGGGCGTCGACTGCATGAGCTTTGACAGCGCGAAGGGCCGCGCCAAGGATGTGATCGCCAGAATCGAGAAGTGCGCGAGCGAGGCTGTCGCGCGCATGGCGGCGCGCGGCGTGAAGAAGACCGTCCGCGTGATGATCGTCGGCGTGCCAAATGTCGGCAAGTCCACCTTTACCAACAAGGTCAACGGTTCCTCGATCGCCAAAACCGGCGACAGGCCGGGCGTCACTCGCAACAACCAGTGGGTGCGCATCACGCCGTATCTGGAGCTGCTCGATACCCCGGGCCTGCTCTGGCCGAAGCTGGAAAACCAAAACGATGCGCGCGCGCTGGCCTATGTCGGCACGATCAACGACATGGTCATGGACCAGCAGATGCTGGCGATCAACCTGCTTGAGCTGCTCATGGATATCCGGCGCGACGCGGCGGTCACCCGCTTTAAGATTAAGGATGCCGAGGCGCGCGGCGCAAAGCTGCTGGAGGAAGCCTGTCGCGGCCGCGGCTGGCTGATGCCGGGCGGCGTGGCGGATACCGACCGCGGCTCTGCGGTGGTGCTGGATGAATTCCGCGCGGGCAAGCTCGGAAGGCTCTCTTTGCAGCATGCGCCGCAGAAGAAGGAGCCGGAAAAGAAGGCGCCTGAAAATAAAGAACCGGAGAATAAAGAACCGGAGAATAAAGAACCGGAAAAGAAGGAAGCGGCGCTTCCTGTGGAAGAATAAGCCGTAGGGGAGGGGCTCTGCTTCTCCCGGACCGGACGATGGCAAGGCATGCGGGGGAGGAGCAGAGCCCCTCCCCTACAGGAATCAATGAGGGTATAACGGATGAAGAAGGACTGGAACGCGCGGCTTGTCGAGATCAGCCAGACCGACCGCGAAATCTGGGAAACGGGGCGCGTATTCGCCGGCATCGACGAGGCCGGCAGGGGCCCGCTCTGCGGACCGGTGGCGGCGGCCTGCGTGGTCATGCCCAAGGAGCCGCTTCTGCTGTATGTCGAGGACAGCAAGAAGCTGAGCGAAAAGCGCCGCGAAGCGCTCTATGATCAGATTCTGGAAACGGCGGTCTATGCGCAGGTGATCCTCGCCTCCCCGGAGGAGATTGACCGCGTGAACATCCTCAATGCGACGAAGAACGCCATGGCGCTGGCCGCGAAGGACGCGCCGTGCGATCTGTTCCTCGTGGACGCCATCGACAGGCTCGACGTGCCGGGCGAGGTGCGCGGCATCGTCCATGGCGACGCGTTATGCTATTCGATTGCGGCGGCGTCGATTCTGGCGAAGGTCACGCGGGACAGGCTGATGCGCGAGCTGGATGAAACGTATCCGCAGTACGGCTTTGCGAAGAACAAGGGCTACGGCACGGCGCAGCATATCGCCGCGCTGAAGGAATACGGCCCCTGTCCGGCGCACAGGCGCTCGTTCATCGGCAATTTTGTCAAGCCATGAGCAGGACGTCGGATGTGCGCGGCGCGCTGGGCGAAGTCCGCGCGGAGCAGGTTCTTCTGGAAAAGGGCTACGAGATCCTCGCGCGCAATGTCGCTTCGCCCGGTGCGGAGATCGACCTGATCGCGTGCGACGGCGCGGCAATCGTCTTTGTCGAGGTCAAAACACGGACGCGGCCCGGCGTCACAGGACGCGAGGCCGTGACGGTTTCCAAGCAAAAGCGCATCTGCAAGGGTGCGATGTACTATCTGATGCGAAACGGCCTGATGAATCGGCAGGCACGGTTTGATGTGATCGAGATTCAGGGAGAGCGCGTGACGCATATCGTCGATGCGTTCCCGTATCAGGGCCCGGCGTATTGACGGGCGGAACCGGAGGCGAGGATATGAACAGCAAAAAACGCATGGCAGTCGCTGCAGGCCTGACGGCTCTTTTGGCCGTCGTGCTTGCAGCGCTTTTCTTTGGATTCGGCGGCGAAAAGGAGCAGCCGATCGCGCAGGGCAATCTGCTGGAGAACGCCGATTTCACCCAGACGGAGGGTAATCTGCCCAGGGGCTGGGAAATGGGCATGTGGGTAACCGGCGGCGGCGCGTCGTATCTGGAGGTCGAAACGCTCGGGGACGGTCTGCCTGCTGCGCTGGTGGAAAACGTCGCGCCCAACGACGCGAGGTTCGAGCAGAGCGTTGCCGTGCGCCCGAACGCGGTGTATAAGCTGACGGCGAGCGTCATGGCCGAGGGCTGCGATCCCGCGAAGCTCGGCGCAAACGTGTCTTTTCTGGGCATCTATGGCACAAGCGCCGACGTCCATGAGACAAACGGCGAATGGGAAACCCTGACGCTTTACGCGCAGACGGGCGACAAGCAGAGCGAAGCGACGGTCTGCATCCGTCTGGGCGGCTATGGCGCGGAGACGACGGGCAAGGCCTGGTTCCGCGATGTGCGCCTTGAGCAGGTAGAGACAGCGCCCGTGGGCGAGAACGTGCTCTCCCTCGCCACGCCCAAGCCGCAAAAGGAACAGAGCGTTTCTGAAGGAAGCCGGGACGCGGTGATTCCCCTGCTGCTCGCCGCCGCGCTTGCGTATATCGGCGCGTCGGTTTTCGCCGTGCGCCAGCTGACGGAAAGCGGCAGGCTCGGCGCGAAGGAAGCATATGTGAAGCTCGGCGTGATGCTCGTTTTTGCCCTTGCGCTGCGCGCCGTGCTTGCGTCCATGGTTCGCGGCTACGGCGTGGACATGGGCTGCTTCGGCGCATGGGCGGGCAAGATGGCCTCCGGCGGCCCGGCGAATTTCTATGAGGAAGGCTATTTCTGCGATTATCCGCCGGCATATCTGCTCGTTTTGGGCGTGCTCGGCTGGGTGGGCAATTTGACAGGCATTTCCTTTGGCACGATGGGCGGCGAAGTGCTGCTCAAGTCCGTGCCGATGATCTGCGATCTGCTCCTCGCGCTTTGCATATACGCCGCGGCGGAACGCGTCGCCGGCAGGAAGCCGGCGCTTGCGCTCGGCGCGTTGATGCTGCTTAATCCGGCCTTCATCATCACCTCCAGCTGCTGGGGACAGATTGATTCCGTGCTGGCGGCGCTGCTGGTTGTGATGCTGCTGACGGCGCGCGAGGGAAAATGGCAGCTTGCGATTCCGATCTTTGCGCTCGCCGTACTGGCCAAGCCGCAGGCGGGTCTGCTCGTGCCGCTGGGCATAGCGTCCCTTGCGCGAGATGCGATCGAAAGGAAAGAAGCGAGAAAGCCTGCGGCGCTCGGTATCCTGCTGGGCCTTGCCGTGACGGCGGCGCTCGTTTTGCCGTTCTCGCCGAATCAGCCTTCGCCGCTGTTTATCGTCGATAAGTATATCGAGACGCTCTCCAGCTACGACTATGCGACGCTGTCCACCGGCAACCTCATGTTCCTGCTGGGCGGCAACTGGACGCCCAATACGAGGGTACTCTTCGGGCCGGTCACCTTTGGCGCGCTGGGCATGGCGCTGATGGCGCTGTCGTTCGCCTTCGGCATCTTCGTGTATCTGCGCGGCAGGGGAAGAAAGCGCATGATGCTCGCCGGCGCTGCAACGATGCAGCTAGTCTTCGCTTTGGGCAGCAAGATGCACGAGCGCTATATTCTGCCCGCGCTGGCGCTGCTGGTGCTCGCCTTTATCGAGACGGGCGATATCCGCCTGCTGATTTCCGCGGTGCTCGCTTCGGCGGCTTCCGCGGTGAACATCGGCGCTGTGCTCGCCTTCGAGCATCTGATTGCGCCCAACCTCTGGCTGGGATATCTGATCGGATGCGTGCAGCTGCTTGCGGCGGGCCTGACGGTCTATACCTGCCTGCGGCTGTCGATGGGACTTGAACCCATCCGTCTGCGCAGGAGAGAAAAGCGCAGCGAAGCGCAGGCACAGGATGCATGCGCCGAAGAGGCTCAGGAACGCATCCGGGATGAGCTGCTGCACGAGCGGGATTACAGGCTGCACATGAAAAAGGCGGACTGGGCCATCCTCCTTGCGCTGAC
Organism: Clostridia bacterium; assembly: GCA_017436605.1. GTDB lineage: Bacteria > Bacillota > Clostridia > Christensenellales > Aristaeellaceae > Ventricola. The sequence continues at coordinate 19,341 of JAFSCW010000079.1, forward strand.
GGCGGTCTATGCGGTCGTGGGCTTTTATCGCCTCGGCGCGACCTCGGCGCCGCAGACGGGTTACGCCTCCACCGCAGAGGGCGAGAGCGTGGTCATCGACCTTGGCGGGCGCCATGAGGACTTCCATATCTATTATTACGGCGGCATCTCGCAGACGGCGTTCTCCGTTGCCGTGTCGGACGACGGCGTAAGCTTTGATGAGCCGACGGCCTGCAAATTCCAGATCGGCGACTGCTTCAAATGGCAGGCCGTGCGCCATCCGGTCTTCGATGATGACGGGACGGTTACAGACTGGAACGGCAGCATGAGCGACTTTTCCGGCCGCTATCTGCGCGTGACGTTTGACGGCGCGGCCTCCGCGCTGTGGGAGGTTGCGGCGGTCGACGAAAGCGGCGCGGTCATTCCGGCCGTCAGCGCGGAGAATTCCGGCGGCGTCGAGGGACGCATGGCGGATGCGGCGCTGCTCATCGACGAGCAGGACACCGTACCCGAGAAGCCGACCTGGCACAACAGCATGTACTTCGACGAGATCTACCACGGCAGAACGGGTTATGAGCACGCGAACGCGCTGCATACCTACGAGACGACGCACCCGCCGCTGGGCAAGGTGCTGATGGGCCTTTGCATCGACCTGATGGGCATGACGCCGTTTGCCTGGCGCTTTGCCGGCGCGCTGGTCGGCGTTCTGATGGTGCCGGCGATGTACCTGCTGGCCAAGCAGCTGCTGGGCGGCATAGCCCTCCCGGCGCTTTGCGCGCTGCTGATGAGCGCGGACTGCATGCACTACACGCAGACGCGCATCGCGACGATCGACTCGTTCCCGGTGCTGTTCATGATGCTCATGTTCATGCTGATGATCCGCTGGACGAGGATGAGCTTCTATCATCAGCGCCTGCGCGATACGCTCGTGCCGCTGGCGCTTTCCGGCGTATGCATGGGCCTTGCGATCGCGAGCAAGTGGATCGGCTGCTATGGCGCGGTCGGCCTTGCGGTGATGTTCTTTGTCAGGTTTTATCAGCTCTGCCGTCAGGGACTGTATGCGCAGAAGCATGCGGACGAGGATCCGGCGTTTGCGCGCGCTGCTGCGGTGTTCCGGGATCGGGGAATAAAGACGATTGCTGCGTGCTGCGTGTTCTTTGTCGCCGTGCCGGTTGTGATTTACGTCCTCAGCTATATCCCGTATCTGAGCGCGTACGGCGAGGTAAAGTGGAACCTGCGCACGTTTGAGCGCATCTGGGATGCGCAGGTGCTGATGCTGGATTACCATGCGAACCTCGTCGCGGAGCACTATTTCGCATCGCCGTGGTACGAATGGCCGCTGATCGTAAAGCCCATGTGGTATTACAGCGGCGACTTCAACGGCGCGGGCATGGCCTCTTCCATCCTCGCCTTCGGCAATCCCGCCGTCTGGTGGTCGGGCCTTGCCGGCATGCTCTTTGTCCTCGGCTATGCGCTCTATCGCTGCGCCCTGCCGGCGCTGGGCGTGCTGCCGGGACGCGAGGACGAATACGACCGTCTCCTTCCGGCGATCTGTATCGGCTTCCTCTCGGCGTATCTGCCGTGGGTGCTCGTCTCGCGCCTGACGTTCATCTATCATTATTTTGCGTCCGTGCCGTGGATTATTCTCGCTGCGGCGCTGGGGCTGAAATATTTGGCGCGCAGGCAGAAAAAGCTCGCGTATGCGCTGGGCGCGGTTTTGGCCGTTTTGTCCGTCGCGCTGTTTATCGCGTTTTATCCGCTGGCCTCCGGCATGGAGGTGCCGCGGGCGTGGTGCGATGCGGTCGACTGGTTCGACGGTGTCGGCGCGTTCGGCGGGTGGATGTGGTATTGAGATCAGGCCGCCGCACAGCTTTGTCTGTGCGGCGGCTTTTTGTGTTTATTCCTTTTCATTGCCGTTCCTTTGTGCTATAATAAACTGATTCATTGTGATTCTTAATATGGAAAACCATATGCAGATATCGAGTAAGTAGGGAGTAAGAAGCATGCAGCTGCCTTTCATTTCGGTCATCCTTCCCGTGCGCAACGAGGAAAAATACATCGCCGCCTGTGTGGATTCGATCTTTTCGCAGGACTACCCTGCGGAGCTGATGGAGGTCATCTTTGTCGATGGCCGCTCGGAGGACAGGACGGTGGCCATGCTGCACGAGATGCAGAAGGAGCATCCGCAGATCGTCGTGCTGGATAACCCCAACCGCACGGTGCCCTATGCGATGAACATCGGCATTCGCGCCTGCAGGGCGGAGATCATCGTGCGGCTGGACGCGCATGCGGAGTATCCCGCGGACTATATCCGCCTGTCCGTGGAGACGCTCCTTGAAAAGGACTGCGACAACGCGGGCGGCGTATTCGAAACGCGGGGCCGGGGCTTCATGGGCGAGGCGATCGCGGAGATGCTCAAGACGCCGCTGGGCGTGGGCAACGCGACCTACCGCCTCACGCAGGAGGACGGCTATGTCGATACGGTGCCGTTCGGCTGCTGGCGCAAGGAGCTCTTTGACCGCATCGGCGGCTTCGACGAGCGCATGACGCGCAACCAGGACAACGAGCTCAACCACCGCATCCGCAAAAACGGCGGCAAGGTCTACCTCAACCACAACATCCGCGTGCTGTATTACTGCCGCGATACCATGCGCGGCATCATGCGCATGGGCTACATGAACGGCAAGTGGGGCGTCATCACGATGACGCTCGTCCCCGGCTCGATGGGCGTGCGCCATTTCGTGCCGCTGGCGTTTGTGGCCTCCACGATCGGGCTGATCCTGCTGACGCTGCTGACGCGCAGCTGGCTGTTCGGCGGCCTGCTCGCGCTGGAATGGGGTGCGTATCTGCTGCTGGATTTCTTCTATTCCTATACGATCGCCAAGGAGAAGGGCTGGAAGTTCTTTCCGGTTGAGGTCATCCTCTATCCGGCGTTCCATTTCGCTTATGGCTTTGGTTCGCTGGTGGGCATTGCCAATCTGCCGAAATTCCTGAAGGCGGAAAAGGCCAAAAAAGAAGCGGAGAAGAAGGAGAAAAAGGCATGAGCATTCTGCATATCTGCTGCAACCTCGCGGGCAGCACGGTCTTCCCGCAGCTGTTTGAGGCGCTGAGGGACGCGGGCGTCGATCAGGTCGTCTTCGTGCCGGAAAAGCGCAAGGAGGACATGGGCAAAAACCAGCCCGAGGGCGTGCTGACGCACAGCGCGCTGACGGTCCGTAAATCGGATGCGCTGTTCTTCTCGCGCAAGGCGAAGCGCTCCGTGCCGGTGATCGAGAAGAAGGTGAACATGGAGGCGGTAACGCTGATCCATGCGCATACGCTCTTCAGCGACGGCTCCATCGCCTACGCGCTGCATCAGAAGTACAATATTCCGTATGTCGTGACCCTGCGCTACAGCGATATCGAGGCGATCTGGAAATACGAGCCGCATCTGCACGGCATGGCCAGGCGCATCCTGCGCGAGGCGGCGAAGGTCGTGTTCCTCTCCGGCGCGGCGCGCCAGAAGGTGCTCTATACCTGGCTCAGCAGCCGCGAGCGCCCGGCTATCGAGGACAAGAGCGAGATCATCCCCAACGGCATCCTGCCCGAATGGCTGGACGGCACGCCGCGTGAATCGGCCGGCGATCCGGTGCGCGTGGGCTTTGCCGGCAGGATGACCGAGCGCAAGCGCCCGCTGGATGCGTTCTGCGCTGTGCACAAGGCGCGAAAGAACGGCGGCAATTTCGTATTCCGCGCCTGCGGCGACGGCCCGCTGAAGGACAAGCTGATTTCCGAGCTGCGCGAGGGCGATAAGTACGTCGGCGTCGCCAACGGCATGTATGCGATGAAGCGCTTCTATGCGGACTGCGACGTGCTGCTGGTGCCCTCGAAGGCGGAAACCTTCGGCATGGTCTATCTCGAGGCGATGAGCCAGGGCGTGCCGGTGCTCTATACAAAGGGACAGGGCTTTGACGGCCAGTTCTACGACGGCGAGGTCGGCTATGCGATCGCGGCGCAGGACATTGACGGTCAGGCGGCGGCGCTGGAGAAGATCGTCAAGGATTATCCGGCGCGCAGCGCGCGCTGCATCGAGCGGGCGAAGGGCTATGCCTGGCCGGTGATCGCGAAGAAATGGACCGCGCTGTACAGCGCTGTTCAGGGATAAGAAACAAATAAGGGTAAGAGACAAGTGCGGAAAGGGGGGCCTGCATGGCGGAAAAGAAGCTTCGTATTCTGATGATGATCCACCGTCAGGCGGACAATTCTCCTTACTGCTTTTATGTACACGAGCAGGCGAAGGCGCTCATGGCCCGCGGGCATGAGGTCGTGGTGATTTCCTCCGTGGGCGTCATGCCGCTGATGAAAAAGCTCCGGCCCGCTCAGGCGCAGGTCGCGGCGCGCACGCCGAAGGCGGATATCGTCGAGGGCGTGAAGGTGTATTACCCGCGCCATCTGACGCTGGGCAACGCGGGCGAAAAGCTGCTGGGCGGAAGGCTGCTTGCGATGACGGCGCTGCCGACGGCACAGCGCCTGCACAGGGAAAAGCCCTTTGACGTCGTCCACGCGCACATGCTTCCGCGCGACGGACACGCGGGGCTGCTCGTCGCCCGGGCGCTGGGTCTGCCGCTGGCGCTGACCGTGCACGGCACGGACGTCTTCCATTACTTCATCCCGGGCAAGGAGCCCTGGCCGCGCAACGCCATGATTGCGGCGGAGGCGGATGCGCTGATGGCGGTATCGAGCCTGCTGATGAGCCGGGTCGCGCCGTACCGCGGCGAGGGGAAGATCTCCCGCATCGTGCAAAACGGCGTGGATCTCTCGCTCGTCCCGGAAAAGACGCACAACGCGCCGCGCGCGGTGATCTCGGTCGGCACGCTCAAGGCGAGAAAATGCATGGACAAAACACTCGAGGCGTTTGCGCGCGTCGCCGGGGATTATCCGGATGCGACGCTGACCATCGTGGGCATCGGCGAGATGGAGGCGCAGCTGAAGGCGCGCATCGCGGAGCTGGGCCTTGAAGACCGGGTGGAAATGACCGGCGGCCTTGCGCATGAGCAGGTCATCGCGCGGATGGCGCAGAGCGATCTGTTCGTCCTGCCCAGCTGGGGCGAGGGCTACGGCATCGTCTATATCGAGGCGATGGCGGCCGGCTGCATCGCCGTGGGCGCTGAGGGCGAGGGTATCGCGGATACGATCGCGGACGGAGAAAACGGATTTCTCGTGCCGGCGGGGGATATCGACGGCGTGGAGCGCGTGATGCGCCGCGTCTTTGAAAACCCGGACGCCTTTGCGCAGCTGCGCGAAAGGGGCAGGCAGGACGCGCGCAGGCTCACCTGGGCGCGGAACGCCGAAACGGTTGAAGGCATCTATCTGGAGGCGATCCGCCGCAGGGCGGAGGCCTGATCGCCGCCCTTACAGGGCGGGCATATACCGGGGCGGAGTCGTCCGCCCGCAAATCCTTTGATTGGTTGGAGGAAATATCATGCGGAAAAACGGCATTGACGGAACGAAGCTGCTGGGCCTTTACGACAGGGTGACGGGCATCTTCAATGAGATTTTCGACAGCCGCCTGCTGACGGTCTCGCTCTTCGCGCTGATCGGCTACTGCGTGCTCTTCACGCAGCGCAAGTTCCCGATGCGCTGGATGGTGTTCGTGCTCTTCGGCATGATCCTGCTGGCGTTTGTGACGCTGACGGCGCGCACGGGCGTCAAGGCGCGCGTGCATTTCCACAAGGGCATGGCGGGCCTGTGGTTCGCGCTGCATGGCATGATGGTCGTTTCGGGCCTTTTCTATCAGGACTGGCTGCCCGAGAGCGTGCCGCTGCTGATCTGCTATCCGGTGGTCTTCTCCGTGCTTTCGGCCCGGGATGACGAGGATACCTTCCATGCGATCCTGCGCGGCGCGGTGTTTGCTGTGCTGCCCTTTGTGGCGGCGTCGTATCTGAGCGTTCCGCTGACGCTGGGCTATCCCGGCTACAAGGGCGTATTCTATAACCAGAACGGCATGGCGATGAGCTGCATCGTCATGACGACCAGCGCGCTGGTGCTGACGTATGCGAGCTTCGTGCAGAAGAAGAAAAAGCCGCTGATCGGCTACGGCGTGTGCGCCGCGCTCGGCACGGTGACGCTCGCCCTGACGCTCACGCGCTCAAGCCTGCTGGCCTTTGTCGGCGTGGTGGTGATTCTCAGCCTTGCGCTCATCGCCGGTACGGCAAAGCGTCCGGGCCGCCTGCTTGCGCTGCTTGGCGTGTTTGTGCTGGTTTGCGGCGCGGCGGGGCTTGCCATCACGAAGGACAAGATGATGCAGGCTTATCAGGAGGATTACGATCTGGCCGTCTACAACTACGAGACCTACGGCCAGCCCATCACCGTACCCAAGCCCGAGGAGCGCACGATCTCCATGGACGACCTGACCAGCGACCGCTGGAGTATCTGGATGACGATCCTTGAAAACGTCACCTGGAACGGCCATGAGACGAGCGTCGTGAAGGAATGGGTCGCCAAGGATGGCGCGGGCGATCGCCAGTTCAACGCGCACAACGCCTTCTTCGGCGTGATCTACAACAACGGCTGGATCGCCGGCGCGCTGCTGCTGGCCTATACGCTGCTGGCGCTTGTGCGTTCGGTTCAGTATTACTGGATGCACCGCAAGGCGAGCGCGTATGCGGCCACGCCGCTGGCCTTCTGCGCGGTGTTCATCCTCGTGGGCATGTTTGAATCGGTCTACGCGCCCTTCAGCGCGATCGGCTGCACGTATCTGCTGGTGCAGGCGCCGCTGTGGCGCGCGGATCTCGCGCAGCGCACGGCGGAGAGGATGAACGGATGAGCGTGAAGGTATCCGTCGTCGTTCCCGTGTATAACTGCGAGGCGTTCCTGCCCGCGTGTATCCGGAGCCTTCGCGCGCAGACGCTTGAAAGCATCGAGATGATCTTCATCTGCGACGGCAGCCCGGACGATTCCATCTCCGTGCTGCGCGCGGCGGAAAAGGAAGACGCGCGCATCCGGGTCATCGAATTCAAGGAGAACCGCGGCGTATCGGCGGCGCGCAACGCCGGCATCGAGGCGGCGCGGGGAGAGTTCGTGATCTTCTGCGACGGGGACGACTGGATTGAGCCGAAGATGTATGAGCGGCTGTATGAAATGGCGAAGGCGCACGACGCCGACGTTTCGTTCTGCCGGGTCTTCAAGGACTACGAAAACAGGCAGGAGAATGTTCCGCTGGGCTTTGCGACCGGGACGCGGTTTGACGCCGCGGCCATCCGCGATACGCTGATCCCCGCGATGCTCGCCAAAGAGACCGACTGCGACGAGCTGCCTTTGTCGGGCTATACGCCGCGCAACCTCTTCCGCCGCTCGCTCATCGGCGGGCATCGCTTCCGCGAGGACATCCGCTATGCCGAGGATCTGCTGTTCATCGTCGAATGTATGCTGGACGCCGGCGCGGCGGTCGCCGTCGACGAGGCGTATTATCATTACCGCTTCCACGGCGGCAGCGTCACCAAGCGCTACAGCCCGCATGTGCCCGGGAGCCACGACCTGTCCAACGACGCGATCGAGGCGCTGCTTGCCCCGTATCCGGAATGCGTGCGCCGCATGACGATCCGCCGCCGGAAGATGGCGGTGACGGCCGTGCGCAACCTCTGCTACCCCGGAACGCCGCATGGCTTTTCCGGCCGGGTGAAGGCGGCGCGGGCGTATATGAACCGGGCGGATGTGCGTATGTGGTTTGCGGATGTGAAGCCCTTTGCCTTCCCGCCGAAGCTCGCCGTCAGGCTGTTCCTGATGAAGCATCGCATGGCGCTTGCCATGTGCTTCCTGTTTACCTATGTGTTTGACCGGGTGTGATCGCCCCTGGGAAAGGAATATAACCATGCAGAAGATGGATATCGCGCAGGTGCTTGAAAAGCGGAAGCTTCAGCTTGCGCTCAAGCGCCTGATGGATATTGTGATTTCCGGCGCGGCACTTTTCGTGCTCTGGCCGGTGCTGCTGCTGGCGGCGGCGGCGATTAAGATCGACGATCCCGGCCCGGTGTTCTACCGGCAGGTGCGCGTGGGCAGGAATGGGAAGGAATTTCGCATCTTCAAGTTCCGCACGATGGTCGTCGATGCGGACAGGAAGGGCCTGCAGATCACCGTCGGCAGGGACAGCCGCATCACCCGCGTGGGCGCGATTTTGAGGAAAACCAAGCTTGACGAACTGGCGCAGCTGATCAACGTCTTTGTGGGCGAAATGAGTTTCGTCGGCCCGCGGCCCGAGGTGCCGAAATATGTGAACATGTACACGCCCTATCAGCGGCAGGTGCTGCTTGTCCGCCCGGGCATCACGGACTACGCGTCCATCGCCTACCGCAACGAAAACGACATGCTCGAGGGCGCAGAGGATCCCGAGCGGATGTACATCGACGTGATCATGCCCGACAAGATCGAGCTGAATATGAAATACCTGCGGGAGATTTCGCCTGTGGCGGATATCCGGCTGATTTTCTCGACGATTATCGCGGTCATCAAGGATTGACAGGGAGGTTTTCAGATGCTCTCCAAGTACAGGGTCTATTGCTACGACCAGCTTCAGTCTTCCGCTGTGACGGCGGGTACGAATGCGGTGCTCATCGGCGCGCAGAACGGGCTTTTCCCGGATATGGGCTTCGTTGTTCCGGGTGAAATGGGCGGATTATGGGCCGGCGCGCGCAAGGTCTGCGATGGCTTCTTCTTCGCCATCGACGACGTGCCGCTGGTTGGCGCGGATGCGTTTGAGGCGCAGCCCGTTTCCTCCGCGTTCCATTACCGGATGCAGAAGGAGAAGCTGCATGTCGTGCGCCGCCAGTATATTCCCGACGGCGTCAGCGGCTGCGTGATTGAGCTGACGGTTGAAAACCTCAGGAATGTGCCGCGCATGGTCGAGGTTTCCTTCACCGTGCGCACGGATATGCTGACTGTGGCCGCCGCGCGCGGCGACGACGGCACCGAACTGGGCCGCGACGTGGGCGAATACGACGAGCAGACGCAGGCGTTCTACGCCCGCGAGAGCCGAAATCCCTGGCATGCCGTCTGGGGCGCGGACAGCAGGAGCCGCGTGCTGCAGGCGGATCTGCCGCACGAGGTCTTCGGCTTTGGCAATACGCAGGGCAAGGGCGTCAACGGCCGCCTGTTCTATCGCATGCGCGTGGGCGCGCAGGCGCAGGCGACGATGTGCCTGTTCGTCGCGGGCGGCTTTGCCTCCCGCAGCCAGGCGGAGGACGCGCTTTCGGAGCTGCGTGCGCATGCGGACGAGCTGCTGGCGGCGAAGGAAGCGCGCGTGGGCGCGCTGCTGGAGGAGAGCGCGGCGATGCTTCCGGATGAGAAGCTCGAGCGCTGCTGGAACTGGGCGCGCGTTTATGGCGACTGGCTGACGCGCAGGCTTCCGCGAGGCGGCATGGGCCTTTGCACGGACCTGCCCGAGCATCCGTCGCTTTTCGGCGAGGGCTATGCGCAGGCGCTGGGCGCGCTTTTGCCGCTGGGCGGGGCCGCGCGCGTGCAGGATATGCTGCGTACGCTGGTGCGCGTGAGCGAGGAGGCGCAGCTTGCGCCGGGCCGCTTGGCGAAGCGCATCTCCCGCAGCGGCAGGATTTTGCAGGTTGGCGGCGTCAAGGAAAGCGCGCTGTTTGTGTCGCTCGTGCATCGCGTCCTCCAGTGGACGGGCGATGTGCAGTTTGCTGAGGATATGCTGCCCATGACCGGCCTGTGCATCAGCTATCTGCGCCGCAGCACGCGCAATTTTGAGGACGTGCGCGACGATCTCTATCAGGAGACGCTGACGGCGCTGGCTGGTCAGGCATATATCCTGCGCTTGACAGGTGCGGACGGGAACCCGATGGTCGAGCAGATGGAGAAGCTCGTCAAAACGGAAAAAGCAGAGCTGCCCAAGGACGCGCCGCTTGCCCAGCTGGCGGCGTGGCATGGCCATGAGGGCCATGTCGAGCAGATGATCGGCTGCCTGCTGGAGATGGCGGGAAGCGGCGCGCCGGGGCTTCCGGGCGCTGTGCGCAGCGGAGAAAACGGCGTGCTGATCGCCTCGCGCTGCGCGGCGGACCTGATCTGGCCGATGACCGAGAGCCTGTTCGGCCTGAAGCCCGACGCGGCGGGCAGGACGATCGCCTTCGCGCCGCATACGCCGATCGGCTGGGACGGCTGGTGGGTGGAGAACATGGTCGTCGGAAAGGCGAAGATGACCGTGGAGAGCGTCCGCGTATCCCCGAGCCAGTGCTGCTATACGATCAGGATGTCCGAGCCGGGCTGGCAGGTGATCGTCTGCGAGGACGGCGAAGGAAAGGCATACCCCGTCGAGGGCGAGCTGAAGCTTACGATGGGCGATTGAGAAAGGCAAAGAGACGATGAAGAAGCGATTTGCGGCGCTGATTTTTGCGGCGCTGATGCTGGCGGGCGCCTGCGCGCTGGCCGCGCCGGTCGATCTGAAGACCGCGCCGGAGGCCATCGAGACGCAGGCGGAGGGCGAACTGGAAAGCTACGACCTGACCTTCCCGGAGGAGATGCCGCTGGCGGCGCGCAATTTCGTGCTGACGGCGCGCGCGGAGTTTGAAAAGCATCCCTTCGAGAAGCTGCCCAAGGCGAACGAGTACACGAAGTGGTATTACGAGGACAAGCGCGAGATCGGCTGGTGCTCCGTGTTCCAGATCTACTGCGCCTACCACAGCGGCATGCAGCTGACCAAGTACAAGCAGGAGGAGATGCATCCTGCGGATGCGTGCATCTCCGCGATGGAGGGGCGCGTGGGCAATGTGTATTATGTCTTTGAGGAGCAGGGCCGCTGGCAGCAGGCCGATAAGATGGAGGCGATCCCGAAGCCGGGATACATCATCATCTACGGCGTGCGCTCCTCGACGCCGTATACGCATGTGGGCATTGTCGAGAGCGTCAGGGAGCTGGGCGACGGCCGCTACGAATTGACGACGATCGAGGGCAATGTCAATTCCACGATCAAGCGGATGAACTACATCTACGACGCGACCCCGAAAAAGAAATACCACAACATGTCCGTGATCCCGGAGGAAGAAATCACCCGGGAGAACTGCCAGTATACCCTGCAGAAGGACAGCTGGTATGTGACCGGCTTCGGCGCGACATGGTAAACAGACAGAAAAAAAGCGCGTCCCGTACGGGATGCGCTTTTTTCGCGGATCGCTCATAGTGCGCGCTCAAGGAGGACGACGCCGTTGTCTTCGCCGGTTTTGGCAAAGCCCAGCGCGCTGTGCAGCGCGAGCGAGGCAGCGTTGGCGGATTCGATCTGCACGCACGCGCGCGCAAAGCCCCTGCGCTTCATATGATCAAAGAGCAGAAGCAGCGCGGCTTTTGCCGCGCCCTTCCGGCGCATGTCCTTCGCGACGGCGACGCCATAGGAAAAAGAAGGGAATTGAGCGCTGTGGACGGTGATTCCTCCGGCATGGCGTCCGTCCATAAGAATGAAAAAGCGCAGATCGTCTGCGCTTTTTCCGATATGTCTGAGTTCGACCATTACTTCTTGGGGAGCGCGGCCTCGGGCGCGAAGCCGGAGGCGATGCACAGCTCGGCGCGCTGAGCGCTCTTGCCGCCCTTGGCGATTTCGCCGGCGAGGAAGTCCGGATGCGCGATCAGGAAATCGTGCATGAACTTGTCCGGATCGGCGATGAAGGAATTGACCAGCTCGACCTGCGCGTCGGTTACGCGGCCGATGGCCTTCGCCTGCTCGAAGAGCTCCGGCTTGATGGTGATCAGCGTGGTCAGCGGGCAGCCGGCCTTTTCGAGGATCTCGGTGCCGCCCTGGTCGCGGTCGACCACGGCGAGGGAATAGGCGATCTTCGCGCCGAGGCTTTCCACGGCCGGAATCCACGCGCGGATATAGGAAGAGGCGACGGTGATCAGGTCGGCGATATGCACGCTCTTTTTGCCGGTCAGGTTCGCCTTGTCCGCGTCCATGCTCACGCCGTTTTCATCGGTGTAGACGCAGGAGAGATCCTTGAAGATGGACAGATGGCCCAGACCCAGCTTCCTGGCGACGGGCATGGAGAAGAAGAAGTCGCGGCGCTCGCCGCCGGAGACGAAGTCCACGTCGAGCTTCGCGGCGGCCGCGGTCAGCAGGTCGATCAGCTGCGCGTAGATCGTGCAGGATTCAAGCTGCGCGCTGATATCCGCCCAGACCTTGTCGTAAAAGGCGAGCTTCTCGCCTGCGCAGGCCTCTTCGATGGTCTTGAGCAGGCTGTTGGCGGCGGATTCGCTGCCATAGAGGAACTGGGTGTTGATATAGAACGGGCCAAGCTTGCCGGACGTATACCAGAACGGCTGGCCTTCGGGACATACGCGGACGGCGTCGGTTTCAAACAGCCAGGAAATGATCGGATTCTCCATAATGCAAACCTCCGTGGTATTTTTCTCAATCGTTAATTATAAGACATTTTTCGCCAAAATGGAAGGGCGAATCGGAAGGAAAGCGGGCGAAAGTGATTTTTGATTCCGGGAGGGCGAAGGGGCGCAAGGATGAGCGCTAAACCTCGATTGACCGGAAAAGAAGGTCATGCTATAATAACAACGATAAAGTGGGTGGTTTGTGTCCATCTGCTTCATCAGAACGAATGAATACGAGGAATCATCAAATGAAAACGATATGGAATCTGATCGACGCGCTGGCGAGGTTCGTCATCCGCCTGATCGGAAAGGTTTCCCCGAAGCTGGGGGCGGTTTGCGAAAAGCTCTGGAACAACACTGAGCTTGTAACCTATCTCTTTGCGGGCGTTGCGACCACGGTGGTCAACTACGTCGTGTATTTCCTGGCGACGCGTATGCTCTCCATGGGCGTGCTTGCCGGCACATGGACGGCATGGGTCTGCGCGGTGCTCTTTGGCTATGTGGTCAACAAGGCGTTCGTCTTCCATACGCACTGCGAGAGCGCCGGCGAGCTGGCGAAGGAGGCAGCGAGCTTCTTTGCGATGCGCCTTGTGTCGCTGGGTATGGAGACCGTGCTGATGTTCGTGACGGTCGAGCTGCTGGGCCTCAACGACCTGGTGATGAAGCTGCTGGTCAACATCCTGGTCATCATCGCCAACTACGCCTTTTCCAAGCTGTTTATCTTCAAGAAGAAATAAGAGGGATTCGCAATTATGAAGAAAATTATTGCCGCTGTGCTGGCTCTTTGCCTGATGCTGACCGGCGTCTGTGCCTTCGCCGAGGGCATCACCGTAACCAAGAAGGACATGGCGCTCAACCGCAGCCTCGATAAGAACGTGACCAACATCCTCGTGCTGATGCAGGATGGCGAGAAGACCGACACGATGGTCATCGCCTCCGTCAACAGCAGAACGGGTCGCAGCGTCATGACGGAGATCCGCTGCGGCAGAATGGTCGAGCTCGCGCAGGCGGGCGAGGTGGAGCTTGCGGACGTCTACGCGATGGGTGCGAAGAAGAGCCGCGGCTTCCTCGCCGCGAGCGCGGTCAATCAGCTGCTGGATCTCAACATCAGCACCTACGTCGCCATGGACATCAGCAGCTTCCCGTCTCTGGTCGATGAGATCGGCATGCTGAGCACCTGGCTCAACGAGGAGGAAGCGGAAATCCTGGGCACCTGGCCGGGCGACAATGCGCTGACCAGCGACAACGTGCTGGATTACATCGCCATCCGCCTTGAGGACGACTATGCCGAAAAGAACCGCTGCTACATGGTGTTTATGGACCTGCTCAAGCAGGGTCTGCGCAGCAAGGGCGGCGCGAATCTGATGGGCGTGGGCAAGAAGCTGCTGGACAGCATGGATACCAACCTCAACGCGCTCGCCGCGGTGACGATGCTCAGCTCGTTCCAGTCGGGCGACGACAGGCGCGAGCTGCTGCTGGACAGCAGCATGACCGTCGAGGAGATGCGCGCGGCGTTCCACAGGGAGGTCTATGAATGATGAATGAACAGCTGACGACGCAGCAGATCGCGCAGGCGGCCAAGCAGGCGAGCTTTGCGCTGGCGGCGTCACAGGAGGCGGTGCGCAATCGCGCGCTGCTGGCCGTGGCGGATGCGCTGGAGGCCGGCAGGGAGGAAATCTTCGCCGCGAACGGAAAAGACCTCGAGCAGGCGAAGGCGGACGGCCTTGCCGCCCCGGCGCTCAAGCGCCTGCGGTTTGACGAGGGCAAGCTCGCCGACGTATGCGCAGGCCTGCGCGCGCTTTCGGATATGGATGATCCCATCGGCCATGAGCAGCTGCGAACCGAATTGGCCGACGGCCTCGTGCTCTCGCGCGTGGCCTGTCCGATCGGCGTGATCGGCGTGATTTTCGAATCCCGTCCGGACGCGCTGGTGCAGATCGCGGGCCTGTGCCTCAAGAGCGGCAACGCCGTGCTGCTCAAGGGCGGGCGCGAGGCGGCGCACTCCAACCAGGCGCTCTTTGAGATCATGCGCCGGGCGAGCGAGGAGGCGGGTGTGCCGGCGGGTTGGGCCGGGCTTCTGACCACGCGCGAGGAGGTCGCGCAGATGCTGGCCATGGACGAATACATCGACCTGATCATCCCGCGCGGCTCCAACAGCTTTGTCCGCTACATCATGGACAACAGCCGCATCCCCGTTCTGGGCCACAGCGACGGCGTGTGCCATGTGTATATCGACGCGGCATGCGATCCGCAGATGGCGGCCCGCGTGACGGTCGATGCGAAGATCCAGTATCCGGCGGCCTGCAACGCGGCGGAGACGCTGCTGGTGCACAAGGATGCGGCGGCGACGGCGCTGCCCATCGTCGCGGCTGCGCTGCATGTGGCGGGCGTCAGGCTGCGCGCCGACGCGCGCGCGCAGGCGCTGATGCCGGGCATCCCCTGCGAGGCGGCGGACGAGGCGGACTGGAAGGCGGAGTATCTCGATCATGTGATCGCGGTGCGCATCGTCGATTCCATCGAGGAGGCCATCGCGCATATCAACCGCTATGGCTCCCACCACACCGACTGCATCATCACCGAGGACGAGCAGGCGGCCGGGCGCTTCTTTGCGCTGGTCGATTCCGCCGGCGTCTATCACAACTGCTCCACACGCTTTGCCGACGGCTTCCGCTATGGCTTCGGCGCGGAGGTCGGCATTTCCACCGGCAAGATCCACGCGCGCGGCCCGATGGGCCTGGAGGGGCTGTGCTCCTATAAGTACATCCTGCGCGGTCATGGCGACGTGGTGGCCGATTTCGCGGGGAAGAAGCGTGCGTTCACGCACAGAAAGCTGCTGTAAGATCATGAAGAAAAGGATGACGGCGCTCCTGCTGCTGCTTGCGCTGTGCCTGGCGCTGCCGGCGCTTGGCGAGGAGGCGGCGAAGGGAAACGCAGATGCGATGCAGGAGACGCCGAAGAAATACGTTTATCTGACCTTTGACGACGGGCCGAAGGCGGATACCCCCGAGCTGCTTGCGCTGCTGGAGGAGCTGGACGTCCCGGCGACGTTCTTCTTCGTCGGCGCGAAGGTGCATCATTTCCCGGAGATGGCCAGGCTTGTGTACGAGAAGGGCTATACCATCGGCTGCCATTCGTATTATCATGCCTATAACCGCCTGCGGGACAAGGAGTATCTACAGAAGGACTATAATAAGTTCCTTGCGATCATGCGTGAGATCGTCGATCCGGCATTTGATACGAAGCTGTATCGTTTCCCCGGCGGCAGCACGAGCTATCCGGCGAAGACACGCCGGTTCGTGGCCGATGAGCTGGGGCTTGCGTGGTTCGACTGGAATGCCATGACCAACGACACGGCGGCGAACAAGACCTCCGAGGATCTGTACCGCTATGCTGTCCGCGGCGCGGCGGATGAGGAAGTCGTCATTCTGCTGGCGCACGAGGGCATCTACCGCACGCGGGAAATGCTGCCGGATCTGGTGCAGTATTTCCGCGACAGGGGATTTGAATTCCGTTCGCTTTCGCTGGAGCAGGAGGATCGCGACATTCTCGCGCGCTCGACGGCGAAGATGATGCTCCCGGGCGAGGGAGATGCGGCGGAGGAACAATAAAGAAAACGGGAGGATGACGGTATGCGCTGCGGATGTCCGGAATGCGGAACATATATGATCCAGTCGGAAGGGCTTGACCTGGGCTGCG
Source organism: Clostridia bacterium (assembly GCA_017436605.1). Lineage (GTDB taxonomy): Bacteria > Bacillota > Clostridia > Christensenellales > Aristaeellaceae > Ventricola. The sequence goes on from JAFSCW010000079.1 coordinate 35,370, forward strand.
TCTGCCCGGAATGTCTGTTCCGCTGCAGGGCGTGCATGGGCACGAACACGGTGGTCAGCCGCGAGAATCTCAAGCATCTCGTGTTTGTCGACCATACGAAGGAACACGAGGCGCAGGAGGAAACCGGCGTGAGCGCGCGTCAGCCGCTGCGCCCGGAGGACTTTATCGACTGAGCAAATCAATCAGCCAATCGGCGATACGAAAAACAAGAACGACAAAGACGGAGGAAACAAACATGATTGCACTGGGAAGCGACCACGCGGGTCTGCCGCTGAAGAAGGAAATCATCGCGCTGCTGGAGGAGATGGGCCTTGCCTACAAGGACTACGGTACCTACACCGCCGACAGCTGCGACTATGCGCAGTTTGCCCAGCGCGCGGCGAAGGCCGTCGCCGCCGGCGAATGCGACCGCGGCATCCTCGTATGCGGCACGGGCATCGGCATTTCCATGGCCGCCAATAAGGTTCACGGCATCCGCTGCGCCTGCTGCTCGGACTGCTATTCTGCGAAGATGACCCGCAAGCACAACGACGCGAACATGATCGCCATGGGCGCCCGCGTGGTGGGCGTCGATCTGGGCCGCATGATTGCGGAGACGTTCCTGACGACCGAATTCGAGGGCGGACGCCATCAGCGCCGCATCGATCAGATCATGGCGATCGAAAACGGCGAGGATCTGGGCTGAGCAAAGGCCGACAGCAGACGATTCGATGGATGGGACGGGAGGAACGGACGATGAATATTCTCGATTTCGGCGCTGCGCGCGGCATGCTCTGCACGCAGGCGATCCAAAACGCCATCGACAGCGCGGCTTCGCAGGGCGGCGGACGCGTCATCGTGCCGGCGGGCGAGTATGAGACGGCGGGTCTTGTGCTGCGCAGCAACGTTGAGCTGCATCTGGAGGCCGGCGCTGTGCTGCGCTTCACGGATGAGTTTGAGCAGTATCCCATCATCAGGACGCGCTGGGAGGGCTACGAGCAGGACAGCTATCGCCCGCTGATCTACGCAAAGGGCGAAAAGAACGTCGCGCTGACCGGTCTGGGCATGCTTGAGGGCCGGGGCGCAAAGTGGTGGAAGGCGTTCCGCGCGGGCGAAATGACAGCCGCGCGGCCCTGCTTTATCTGCTTTGAGGACTGCAAGCGCGTGCGGATGGAGGGCTTTCAGGTCATGAACAGCCCGGCGTGGACGGTGCATCCGCTGCGATGCGAGGATGTGACCATTCATGGCCTGACGGTGATCAACCCGGCGGATTCGCCCAATACCGACGGCGTGAACCCGGAGAGCTGCCGCAACGTGCGCATCAGCGCCTGCCATATCGACGTGGGCGACGACTGCATCGCCATCAAGGCCGGCACCGAGGACGCGGAAGCCCGGATTCCCTGCGAGAATGTGACCGTCACCGGATGCACGATGGTGCATGGCCATGGCGGCGTGGTGCTGGGCAGCGAGATGAGCGGCTGCATCCGCCGGGTGGCGATTTCCGGCTGCGTGTTCGACGGCACGGACCGCGGCATCCGCATCAAGTCCCGCCGCGGCCGGGGCGGCAGCGTCGAGGACGTCTCTGTGACGGGCATCGTCATGAACGACGTGCTCTGTCCGCTGGTCGTGAACCTCATGTATTTCTGCGGAAAGGATGGCAAAAAGCCCATCGTTTCCGATCCGAATCCCCAGAAGGTCGACGCTTCCACGCCGCATGTGCGCCGCATCCGCATGGCGGATATTGTCGTGACGAACGTGCGCAGCGCGGCCGCGTGCCTTTGCGGCCTGCCGGAGGCGCCGCTGGAGGATATCAGCATTGTCAATACGCAGATCCATCTGACCGAGGCTGAGCCGGAGGTGCCGGTGATGAATGCGGTGGCAAGGCCCGTGACGCTCGCAGGGCTGACAGCGCAGCACGTGCGCGGCCTGCATATGACGGATGTACGCATCTGCGGCGCCCGGGGAGAGGCCGTTATGCTTGAGGACGTCGAATGACCGATCTATACCGACAAGGAGGAGTCACCATGGGCTACGAGAAGACGATCTGGGCCGGCGAAGGTACGCTCGCGCGCGAGCAGGAATACGATTACCACTGGTGCTATGAGCGCGGCATCATCACCAAGGCGTGGGTGGACGTCTATGAAAAGACGGGCGACAGGCGGTTTTTTGATGCGGCGAAGGCGAACGTGGACAAGTATGTCACCGAAAGCGGCGAGATCCTGACCTATGAACCTGAGAAATTCAACATCGACATGATCTGCATGGGCCGTACGGCGATCCGCATGTACAGGGCCACGGGGGAGAAGAAATACGAGACCGCCTGCCGCAGGCTCATCGCGCAGCTGCAGGCTCATCCGCGCACGGCGGAGGGCGGCTTCTGGCATAAGCAGATCTATCCGCAGCAGATGTGGCTGGACGGCATCTACATGGCCAGCCCGTTCATGGTGGAATTCGCCGTGACCTTCGGCGAGATGAAGTGGGCGGACGAGGCGGTCAGCCAGATGAAGCTGATCTTCGAAAAGACCCGCCTTGAAAGCGGCCTGCATGCGCATGCATGGGACAGCGCGAAGGCGCAGCCCTGGGCCGATCCCGAGACGGGGCTTTCTCCGCATGTCTGGGGCCGCGCGATGGGCTGGTTTGTCATGGCGCATGCCGACGTGCTCATGAGCCTGCCCAAGGATCATCCGGGCTATGCGGATATCGCCGCGCAGATGACCAGCCTTCTGGAGGCCGTCAAGGCGAACCGCGCGGAGGATAAGCTCTGGCATCAGGTCATGGACCGCCCGGCGAATGCGGAAAACTATGCGGAATCCTCCTGCTCGGCCATGTTCATCTACGGCCTGTGCGCCGCGGCGGAAATGGGCGTCGCCGGCGGAGACGCCGCGTTTGCCAGGGAGAGCATGAACGCGCTGTGGGAAAAGAACGTCATCAACGCCGCGGATGGATTCCCGGAACTGACGCGCATCTGCAAGGTCGCGGGCCTCGGCGGCGAGCCGTACCGCTCCGGCAGCTATGAATATTACGTGACCGAGCTGGTCTGCTCGGGCGATACGAAGGGCACTGCGCCGTTCCTGATGAGCTGCGCGTGCGTGGGAATTTAATCGTGATTCAAAACGTGAGGTTGGGTTAATCGCTCAACCTCACAAATTTTTGCCCAGTTTTTTGATTGAGCTTTTGTGCACTTGACACGGAATGGACAAAAAACTATAATAAACATGTATAAGATGACGTGAAAATTGCGGACGGAAATATGATGGGCTATGTGGGACAGGCAAGGTCCCTTGGCGCCGGGAATCCGGCAAAATATAAAAAGGAGTGCGATCCCTATGAAAAAGCTTATCGCTTGCGTGCTCACTCTCGTTCTGGCTGTCTCCGCCGTCGGCGCGATGGCTGAAGGCCTGACCTTCTCCTGGTGGGGCGGCGACGCCCGCCACGAGGCGACCCAGGCCGCCGTTGCCGCCTTCACCGAGGCGACCGGCGTCACCGTTGAGAACACCTACTCTGCCTGGTCCGGCTGGGAAGACAAGATGAGCCAGTACTTCGCGTCTGACTCTGCGTTCGATGTCAACCAGGTCAACTGGAACTGGCTGTTCTCCTTCGTCGATGGCGAGGGCAAGAGCAAGATGTACGACCTCAATCAGGTTGCCGACATCATCGATCTGACCCAGTTTGCTGACGCTGCGCTGGCGCAGTGCACCGTCAACGGCGAGCTGCTGGCGATCCCGGTTTCCATGACCGGCCGCATCTTCTACTGGAACGAGACCACCTGGCAGAAGGCCGGCCTCGAGACCCCGAAGACCCTTGCTGAGCTCATGGCCGCCGGCCAGATCTTCGCTGAGAAGCTGGGCGACGAGTATTATCCGCTGGCGCTGGGCACCTACGACAAGATGATCCTCATGGTGCACTACCTCGAGTGCAAGTACGGCACCGACTGGGTCACCGACAACAAGCTCAACTACACCGTTGAGCAGATCGCCGAGGGCGTCCAGTTCATCCAGGATCTGGAAGACGCGCACGTCATTCCGTCTGCCGAGACCCTGATCGGCGATGGCGCTGACAGCCTCGACAAGAACCCGAAGTGGATGGACGGCGTCTATGCCGGCATCTGGGAGTGGGATTCTTCCGCCTCCAAGTTCGGCGCTGCGCTGAGCGATGGCCAGAACTTCGTCGTCGGCGAGTACTTCACCGACATCGGCGAATTCCAGGGCGGCTTCACCAAGGTTTCTCTGGCGCTGTGCATCGCCAACTCCGCTGCTGACAAGCAGACCGCCGCTCAGCTGATCGAGTTCCTGCTCAACAGCGACGAGGGCGCCCGCCTGATGAACAGCCAGCGCGGCATCCCGCTGTCCGCGAAGGCCAACGCGCTGTGCCAGACCGAAGGCCTGCTCGATCCGATGGTCGCCGAGGCGAACGGCAAGGTCATTGCCTGGTGCAAGAACGGCCTGGATCCGCAGTTTGAGGCTGCTGCCCTGAAGAACTCCGACGGCGTCTACGCCGACGCGTTCGACGGCCTGTCCTACGGCGATTACGACGTCGAGGAAGCGGCTGAGGTGCTCGTCGAGGGCATCAACGAGGTGCTCGGCGCGTAAGCTGCGCTGCATCTTTTGCTGAATGATCAGCCGGAGCGGCCGGATTTCCGGTCGCTCCGCTTTTCCGTTGCTGCATGTGCTGCATGCTGAGTTTACCATGACACAGAGATTGGAGGGGATGTCCCCATGACCAATGGGTCTTCCGCCGTCAGATCGGATCTGCGCAAGAAGCGCCGTTTCAGCAAGCTGGAGCAGGGCTATATGGGTTTTATCCTGATTCTTCCCTGGCTGATCGGCTTTTGCATCTTTAAGCTGTATCCGTTCATTTCCTCGCTGATTTACAGCTTCACGGATTACGACCTGTTCAAGGGCGCGCAGAATTTCGTCGGCTTTGAAAACTATATCGATGCGTTCACCAAGTCCAAGAACGTCAAGGCGCTGCAGGTAACCTTCGCCTATGCGTTCATGACGGTTCCGCTCAAGCTGATCTTTGCACTGTTTATCGCGTATATCCTCAATTTCAAGATCAAGGGCGTGGGCCTGTTCCGCACGGCGTATTATGTCCCGTCCATCCTGGGCGGCTCCGTCGCCATCGCGGTGCTCTGGCGCGCGCTGTTCAAGAGCGACGGCGTCATCAACACCATTCTGGCGATGCTCGGCTTCGATTCGATCAACTTCCTTGCCGATCGTTCCTGGGCGCTGTTCATCATCTGCCTGCTCCGTGTCTGGCAGTTCGGCTCGGCAATGGTTCTGTTCCTTGCCGCGCTCAAGGGCGTGCCGGAGGATCTGTACGAGGCGGCGTCCATCGACGGCGCGAGCAAGTCCCGTCAGTTCCTGTCCATCACGATCCCGATCATTTCTCCGGTTATCTTCTATAACCTGGTCACGCAGCTCGTGCAGGCGTTCCAGGAGTTCAACGGACCGTACATCATCACCAACGGCGGCCCGCGCAACGCGACGACGCTGATTTCTCTGATCGTGTACAATTCCGCGTTCAAGGATTACAAGGTCGGCCTGTCCTCTGCGATGGCCTGGGTCATGTTCGTGATCACCACGATCTTCACGATCATCGCCTTTGCCAGCCAGAAGAAGTGGGTCTACTATTCTGACGATGATGGGAGGGGCTAAGCAATGAGCAAGATTGGCATCATGTTCCTGGTCCTGTCCATCGTCCTGCTGGGTCTTGGCTTCTATGGCGGCTCCGTGCAGATGCCGGAGGCGACGGCCGCAGAGGCGGCGCAGCCCGGCGCGGCCGCCATGCACCTTGCGCAGTACAGCAATTTCTATCTGCTGCTGGGCGGCGTGATCCTCTTCACCGTGCTGTATTTCACGATCCATAAGCGCGTGGGCCTGAAGACGCAGCACCTGATGAGCACCACCGTCCGCTACATCATCCTCATCGTCGTGGGCGTGTTCATGGTCTATCCGCTGCTGTGGATGGTCTCTGCGACCTTCAAGGACAACAACGAGATCTTCTCCACGCTCAACCTCATCCCGGCCCGGCCGACGATGGAGGGCTATAAGCTGGCGATGACGAACTACGGCGGCGACATCAACATCTGGTCCGCGATGCTCAATACGTACAAGTACGTGATTCCGCGCGTGATCTTCACCGTCATCTCCTCCACGATCACCGCTTACGGCTTCGGGCGCTTCCGCTTCCGCGGACGCAACGCGCTGTTCGCCCTGCTGATGGCGACGCTGTTCCTGCCGCAGGTCGTCCTGAATATCCCGCAGTTCCTGATGTACCGCAACTTCGGCTGGGTCGATTCCCCGCTGTATCTGGCGATGATCGTTCCGTCCCTGTTCGCGCAGGAAACCTACTTCGTCTACATGCTCATCCAGTTCATGCGCAACATCCCGCGCGAGCTGGACGAGGCGGCGAAGATCGACGGCTGCAACATCATGCAGACGCTGGTGCTGGTGCTCGTGCCGATGCTCTGGCCGGCGATGGTCTCCGCGGGTCTGTTCCAGTTCATGTGGTCCTCCAACGACTTCATGGGCCCGCTGCTTTATGTCAACTCCCCGTCCCGCTATCCGGCGACGCTGTTCGTGCGCATGAGCATGGACGCGGACACCGGCTTCGCGTGGAACCGCGTCATGGCGGTCTCCCTGATTTCCATCATGCCGAGCCTGATCGTCTTCTTCCTGGCGCAGAGCCAGTTCATGGACGGCGTTACGGCCGGCGCGGTCAAAGGCTGATCGTATTCCCTGCGCCCATCCTCCGGGATGGGCGTTTTTCTTTTGCGCTGCGCATCCTTGCGCGCAGGCAGGGCGATGCCGTATAATGGAAAAAGAAGAAAAAGGAGGATCCTGCCATGGACAAGCTGCTTTTCGGCGCGGCGTATTACGATGAATACATGCCCCATGAGCGCCTTGCAAAGGACGTGGAGATGATGAAGCGCGCCGGGATGAACGTGGTGCGCATTGCGGAATCGACCTGGAGTACCTGCGAGCCGCAGGAGGGCGAGTTCGATTTTTCGCATGTCGAGCGCGTGATGGACGCGATGGAGGAGGCGGGGATCAGCGTGATCATCGGCACGCCGACGTACGCGATCCCGACATGGATGGTCAAGTCCCATCCCGACGTGCTGGCAGAGACGAAAAAAGGACGCGGCAAATACGGCCCGCGCCAGATCATGGACATCTCCCATCCGGTCTATCGCTATTATGCAGAGCGCATGATCCGCGAGCTGATGAAGCGCACGGCGCACAGGACATGCGTCATCGGCTTCCAGATCGACAACGAGACCAAGCACTACGGCACGGCGGGCAGGAACGTTCAGGAGAAGTTTGTCAAGTCCCTGCGTGCGGAGTTCCATGACGATCTGGATGCGATGAATCACGCGTTCGGTCTGGATTACTGGAGCAACCGCATCAACGCCTGGGAGGATTTCCCGGACGTGCTGGGGACGATCAACGGCAGCCTCGGCGCGGCGTTTGAAAAATTCCAAAGGACGCTCGTTACGGACTTCCTGTACTGGCAGGCGGCGATCGTCCGGGAATACAAGCGCGAGGATCAGTTCATCACGCACAACCTCGACTATGAATGGCGCGGCCATTCCTATGGGATTCAGCCGGATATCGATCATTTCCAGGCGGCGAAATGCCTGACGATTCCCGGCGTGGACGTCTATCATCCCGGACAGGACGAGCTCACCGGCGCGGAAATCGCCTTCGGCGGCGATATGTCGCGCTCGTTTGCCGGCGGCAATTATCTGCTTCTGGAGACGCAGGCGCAGGGCTATCCGGACTGGACGCCCTATCCCGGCCAGCTCCGCCTGCAGGCGTTCAGCCACATCGCCTCCGGCGCCGTCAGCGTCATGTACTGGCATTGGCATTCGCTGCATAACGCCTGCGAGACATACTGGAAGGGCGTGCTGAGCCATGATTTCGCGGAGAATGCCGTATACCGCGAGGCGAGCGTCATCGGCAGCGAATTCAAGCGGATCGGCAGTCATCTGGTCAACCTGAAGAAGAAAAACGACGTGGCGATTCTCGTCAGCAACGAATCGCTGACGGCGCTCAAGTGGTTCGGGATCCGCGCGACCTCGAAGGGAAACGGCGACCTGTTCTACAACGACGTGCTCCGCTGGCTGTATGACGCGCTTTACAGGATGAACGTCGAATGCGACATCCTCTGGCCGCAGAGCGAGGGCTTTGAGCGCTACAGGGCGATCGTCGTGCCCGCGCTCTACAGCGCGCCGGACAGCCTGCTCGAACGCCTCAGGCAGTATTGCGAAAACGGCGGCACGCTGATCACGACGTTCAAGACCGGCTTTGCCGATGAGCATGTAAAGGTCTCCGATCAGGTGCAGCCGAGAATTCTGCGCGAATGTATCGGCGCGCGGTATCATCAGTTCGCCCTCCCGCGCGGGGTCGGCCTTTCGGGCGAGGCGACGGAAGGCATGGCGCCGCAGCAGGCGGAGGGCTTCATGGAGCTGCTCATCCCCGAGGGCGCGCAGGTGCTGGCGCGCTATGATCATCCGGCGTGGAAGGAATACGCTGCGATCACGAAGAATCGCTGCGGGCGCGGCATGGCGCTGCATCTGGGCTGCATGACGGGCGGGGAGCTGCTGGAAAAGATCCTGAAGGAAACGCTGCTTGAAGCGGGCGTCTGCGTGCCGGATGCGCATTTCCCGCTGATCGTCCGCAGCGGCGTGAACGATCTGGGCCGGCGCGTTGCATTCCTGCTCAACTACAGCTGGGATACGGCCCGGGCCGTCTGCCCGGAGGGCGGCAGGGAGCTTCTTGAGGATATATCTGTCCGCGCGGGCGAAGCGATCACAATTGCGCCGTGGGGCGCGGCGATCATCGAAGCGGAATAAGCAAGGGAGAAACAGCGGGCCGGAAGGATGCTTCCGGCTCGTTTTGGCTTGCTCTATCGCGCGCGCTGCCGTATAATAACCGTGTATACCATGCTGATGACGGAGGATACTGGAATGGAAAAGCTTCATGTGCTGGGTACGGGCTTTGCCCTTGCGACCCGCTGCTACAATACCTGCTTTGCAATCACAAACGACCATGGCACGCTGCTGGTGGACGCCGGCGGCGGCAACGGCATCCTGCGCCAGATGGAGGATGCGGGCATCGGCTTTGAGACGGTGCACGACCTGTTCATTACCCATGCGCATCCGGATCATCTCAACGGCGTTGTCTGGGTGCTGCGCAAGATCATGACGATGATGAACGCGGGCAAATACGAGGGCGAGCTGCACGTCTGGTGCCATGCGTCCGTGCGCAGGGGCATCGAGATGATCGGCGAATTGATGCTCCAGAAGAAGATGCTCAAGCACATGCACGTCCGCGTGCTGTTTCATGACATCGAGGACGGCATGCAGGCAAAGCTTTGCGGCTACGACGTGACGTTCTTTGATATCGGCTCGACGAAGCTTCTGCAGTTCGGCTTCACGACGACGCTGCAAAGCGGCAGCAAGCTGACCTGCCTGGGCGACGAGCCGTATAACCCCGTCTGCGAAAAGTATGTTGCGGGAAGCGACTGGCTGCTTTGCGAGGCGTTCTGCCTGCTCGCGCATGCGGATATCTTCAAGCCGTACGAGAAGCACCATTCGACCGTCGCGGATGCGGCGAAGCTGGCTGCCGAGCTTGAGATTGCGCATCTGGTGCTCTGGCATACGGAGGACAGGAACTATGCAAACCGCAAGGCGCTTTACACCGCCGAGGCGAAGCAGCACTACACGGGCGATCTGTACGTGCCCGATGATCTGGAGGAAATTGTGCTCTGATGGATATCATTGCAACGCTCTCCGCGGAGTTCGGCGTCGACCGCGAGATTGCCCTTAACATCACGACGATGATCGACGAGGGAAACACGATTCCCTTCATCGCCCGATACCGCAAGGAGAAGACCGGCGCCATGGACGACCAGAAGCTGCGCGAGATGAGCGAGCGGCTGGAATACCTGCGCAGCCTCGATAAGCGGCGCGGACAGATCGAAGAGGCGATCGGGGAACAGGGCAAGCTGACGGATGAGCTGCGCGCGCAGCTGGCTGCGGCAGCCACGCTTTCCGCACTGGAGGATCTTTACCGGCCCTATAAGCCCAAGCGCCGTACGCGCGCGATGATCGCGCGGGAGAAGGGCATGGAGCCGCTGGCGCGCGCGATCATGGCCCAGCGCCGTCAGGACGATCCTGTTCGGCTTGCCAGTGCGTATATCGACGAAGAAAAGGGCGTGCCGGACGCCGGGACGGCGCTGCAGCTTGCGCAGGATATCATCGCCGAGGAGATCAGCGACGATGCGGACATCCGCGCCAATCTGCGCGCGCTGATCCGCCGCAGCGGCGTGCTGCGCAGCGTGGAGGCAAAGACGGGCGAGCACGTCTACGGTCAGTATGCCGATTACCGCGAGCCGGTCATGCGCGCGGCGGACCACAGGATTCTGGCGCTGAACCGCGGCGAGCGGGAGGAATGGCTGAAGGTCACGGTGGAGATCGACGAGGCGCTGGCGCATCAGACGATCTGCCGTGCAGTGATCAATCCGCCGAGCGCCTGCTGCGAGGTTGTCCGTGCGGCGGCGAAGGACGCTTGGGGCAGGCTCATCGGGCCGTCGCTCGAGCGCGAAATCAGAAATGAGCTGACCGACCGGGCCAACGCAGGCGCGATCCGCGTCTTCGGCCAGAATGTCGCGCAGCTGCTCATGCAGCCGCCCATCCGCGGCAAGGTGACGCTGGGCGTGGATCCGGGCTTCCGCACGGGCTGCAAGCTCGCTGTCGTCGATGAGACCGGGCGCGTACTGGAAACCGGCGTAGGCCATTTCACGCTCCCCGGACAGGAGCGCGCGAAGGCGGAGGCAAAACGTCAGATTCTTTCCATGGTCCGCCGCCACGGGGTGACGGCGATTGCCATCGGCAACGGCACGGCTTCCCGCGAGAGCGAGCAGTTCATCGCCTCGCCGCTGCCGGAATTGCCGGGCGTCAAATACATGATTGTCAGCGAGGCGGGCGCGAGCGTCTATTCCGCCAGCAAGCTCGCGGCGGAGGAATTCCCGGAGTACGACGTATCCCTGCGCAGCGCGGTGTCCATCGCGCGGAGGATGCAGGATCCGCTGGCGGAGCTGGTGAAGATCGACCCCAAGGCCATCGGCGTGGGGCAGTATCAGCACGACCTCAAGCAGGCGGAGCTGGAAAAGGCGCTTGACGGCGTGGTGGAAAGCTGCGTGTCCAGCGTCGGCGTGGATGTGGAGACCGCGTCCGTGCAGCTGCTCACGCACGTGGCGGGCATCGGCAAGGCGCTGGCGGCGAACATCGTCGCCTATCGCGAGGAAAACGGCATCGCCAGCCGCGCGCAGCTCAAGAAGGTACCCAAGCTCGGACCGAAGGCGTTTGAGCAGTGCGCGGGCTTCCTGCGCGTGCGGGGAAGCAATCCGCTGGATGCGACGGCTGTGCATCCGGAGAGCTATCCGGCGGCGAAGGCGCTGCTTGCGCGGCTGGGATACGATGCGAAGGACCTTCGCCGGGGCGGCATTGCGGGCATCGCGGTGCGCGCCGAAGAGGCGGGGCTCGGAAAGCTCGCGCAGGAACTGGGCGTGGGCGAAATGACGCTGCGGGATATCGCCGGGGAGCTCGAAAAACCGGGCCGCGATCCGCGCGAAGATCTTCCGCCGCCGGTGCTGCGCACGGATGTGCTGGATATTGCGGATCTGCAGCCGGGCATGGAGCTGACGGGCACGGTCCGCAATGTGATCGACTTCGGCGCGTTTGTGGACATCGGCGTGCACGAGGACGGCCTTGTTCATATTTCGCGCATGGCAGAACGGTTTATCAGGCACCCGAGCGAGGTCGTCGCCGTCGGCGACATCGTCAAGGTCTGGGTGGTTGACGTCGATCAGAAGAAAAAGCGGATCGGCCTGACGATGGTGAAGGGAAGAATGTAACATGAGATTCCGGTTTGCCGCGGCCTGCGCGGCGCTGCTTGCGCTGCTGCCGCTTGCCGCCGCCTCGGGGCAGACGCGCGCCTATGGCGGCAGTCGGGCGGATATCCTCCTGGAGGCGATCTCCTGCGAAGAGGGCGCATTTGCCGCCGGCAGGACGGCCTCCTCGGATATGGATCTCGCCATGCGCACGCGCGAAACCGAAACCGGCTGGGCTGTGCGCCTGGACGGCGAGGGCGATATCCTGTGGAGCTACTGCACCGGGCGCGCGGGCATGCAGACGATGGTATCGCCTGCGGAGACGGACGAGGGCTTTTCCCTCGTGCTGACGGACGAAATGGGCGCGCGCGGAGAATGGATCACGCTCTCACGGGAGGGCGAGCTGATCCGGCGCATCGGCGTGCCGGCGGCGGATGTGCTCTGCGCGCATGGCGGAACAATCCGGCAGATGCTGCCTGCGGGCGGCAGGCTGTATGTGCTCCTTGAGCATGAAGACGGAACGCAGTGCATGGCGGAAATGGACAAAGACGGGGACGTGACGCAGGGCGCGGCGATCGCCTGCGGGGCGGATGCACGCCTTGTGCGCACGACGGAGGGCGCCGCCTGCGCCGGCGTTTTGGAAAGCGCGCTGTGCATCGCGGACGGCAGCCGAGCCGGGAGCGTGTCCGGGGCGTATCGCCTGAGCGCGCTGCGGGATGCGCTGGTTCTTAGAGATGGCAGCCTTCTGGCCTGCGGCGAGGCGGAGGGGGAAGGCGCGGTGATGCGCGTCAGCGCTGCGGGAGAAATGCTCTTTTGCAGAACGCTGCCGGGCCATGCGTCCCTGTCCCTGCTGACGGAAACGGATATGGGCTTTGCCGCGCTGGGAAGCGGCCCGCAGGGCAGCGCCGTGCTCTTTATGGACGAGGACGGCGCGCTGCTTGGCGAGGCGGAAGCGCCGGAAAGGACGCTCGATCTGATCGCGGCGGAGGGCGGCGCGGCGGCGCTGAGCCACGACGGCGCGCCGGGCAGACGGCAGGCGGTGTTTACGCTCCTGCCGCAGCCGGAGGCGGACGCGCAGCAGGGAAAAGAGCAGGAGGAGCTTGAGCCTGCGCTGCTGATTGGGGACGTCGCCCGCGCAAGGCCGCGGGAAGAGACGGTCGGCTTTGCCGGCGGGCATATCCTTTGCAGCGCGAGCGATGCGCACGGCGTGCGCGTCGCGTGGATCGGCGAGGACGGCAAGCAGCGCTTTTCCACGCGCATCCCGATTCACACCGCGGCGGACGAGCTGGAGTGGCTGTGCGCGGCGAGGCTGCAGGACGGCGTGCTGCTGGGCGGACGCTATCTGACCGGCGAGGGCGACGCCATGCGCCAGCAGGGCGTTGTGGCGGTGCTGGGCGAGGACGGCGTGCTGCGCAGGATCGAGACGATCGCGGGCGGCGCGGTGCTTTCGATGGAGCTTGTGCAGGGCGGCGCGCTGCTGCATATCGCCGGCGGCGACAGGCCGGGTGCAGACGCGGACACGACGGCGCTGTATCCGCTGTAAAACGAAAATAACGGGGACTGTCAGGAGGCCGGAAGAAAAATGTCCGGTTTTTTCCTGACAGTCCCCTGTTTATTGCCCGCCGCGATGGAACCCGATTTCCGACGGATCGTTTCTCGGGTTGCCCTTGCCGATGTTGCCCTGGGGCTTGAGATCGTGGATGCCGTACAGATTGGAAAGCTGTTCGGCCTCGCGCTGATCCTGCACGGGCTTGCGGCTGAGCCCGGTACATTCCGTCGCGGAGGCGACGGGAGGCGTCTGGCCAAGCGGCGTGTCCATGCCCTCGGGAATGGGCGGCGGGTTCCAGCCGAATGCGCGGCTTTGCCGGTGCTTGCTTCTGCTCATCAAAAAAACCTCCTTTCGCCCATGAGGATGGCAGAATGGAGGCTTTTTTATGTAATGGGGCATGGCGTGAAAACCCATGACGCGAAGCGGCCGCCCTTATTGGGAATCCTTTGGGCAGAGCAGGGATGAAAGCGCATCCGGGAGCGGATCGGAAAGCTCGATGGTTTCCCCCGTGATCGGCTGGCGGAGGCGGATATACGCCGAATGGAGCGCAAAGCGGCCGGGAAGGGCGGAATGTTCCGCGCCGTAGAGATAATCGCCCGTGATCGGGCAGCCGATGGAGGAAAGATGCACGCGGATCTGATGCGTGCGCCCTGTTTCGAGGCGGAGCCGGACGAGCGATTTTCCACCGCATGTGCGCTCGAGCGTATAATGCGTGACGGCGGAGCGTCCATCCGCGCGAACGGCTCGCTTTGCGCCCGTGCCGATCCGGGCGATCGGCGCGTCGATCGTGCCGGAGGCGGCGGGCAGAACGCCGTCGGCGACGGCGAGGTATTCGCGTATGAAGCTGCCTGTATGCAGCTGGGCGGTCAGGAGCCTCTGGGCATGCGCGTGGCGCGCGATGCACAGCAGACCGCTTGTCCCCTTGTCCAGGCGATTGACAGGGTGATAGACAAACGTGGCGGGGTCGGCGCGGAGCATATCCATCAGCTGCTCGCGCAGCGTCCCGGTCGCGATATGCCGGGCGGGGAGCGTGGGCAGGGGCGCGCCCTTGGAGACGATGATCAGATCCGCGTCCTGATAGCGGATGAATGAGGAAGGGAGCCCCTGCGCGGCGGCCTGCGCGGGCGCATCGCCAAGCGGCATGTCGCTGGGGAGATGCACGGCGATCAGATCGCCCGCGCGGATCACATAATCTGCGCGGACGACGGCGCCGTTGACATGAACCGCGCCCAGCACCTTGAGCCGCCGGAAAGCGTGCTGCCCGAGCGAAAAGCGGCGGGGCACGACGCTGCGCACGGCGCGGCCCTCGTCCATGGGCCCGGCCGTATAGGTCAGAATCCGCACGATACCCCTCCTCTGTGTCAAGCTGGATGCGGCTATTATACCACAGCCGGCGGCGAATTGACAAAGAGAACGCGGCAGGGTACAATAAACTCATGCAGAATATCCGGTGATCCGGCATGAATATACAGGGCGGGAGGACGACCATGAACGCTGCGACGGCTTTTGAGCACAGGAAAGAGGCGCTGGAGGCGCAGCTTATGCAGGCTGCAGGGATCGACGAGGCGATTGCGGCCTGTCAGATGGCGCTGGAGCAGACGGCATGCGAGCTCGCGCAGGACGAACAGGACGAGCATGCGCGCCAGCGGCAGCAGGCCGTGATGGCGCTGGCCCGCCGCGCGCCCGCGCTTTTGCGGGCGGTCTGCGCGCGGGGCGAGATGATCGTCGAAAAGACGGAACAGCCCGCGGAGCAGAAGGAGAAAATCCGGAAAGCGGCGCTTGCCGCCGGCGCGTTTTTGCTCTCGGCGCTGGCGGTGTATGAGCTGATCGACGGCAGGACGGCGTTTGCCGCGCTGCAGCTTGCGGGCGGCGCGCTGCTGGCGTGGAGCCTGCGCGGGGGAGGAAAACCCGCTGCGGGGGTCGGCTATGCGGCGCGCGGCATTCCGATGATCGACCCGAAGACGGCGGTGCGGATGCTCGGCGAGCTTTTGAGAAGCGTGGATGTGTGCGTGAGCGACCTTGTGCTGCTGGAGCAGGACGCCGGCATGGCGCGCCTTTCCGGCACGGCGGATGAAGCGATGATCGACCTGCTTGTTTCGCTCATGGAGGCGAAGGAAAGCGGACGGGACGCGCTGGCGATGCGTAGCCTTACTCAGGCGGAACAGTATCTGCGCATGCTGGGCATGGAGCTGATCCGCTACAGCGAGGCGCACGCGGGCATGTTCGATATCCTGCCTACGATGGGCGAGGCGCGGACGATCCGCCCGGCGGTGATGAAGGACGGAAAGCTTGTCCGCCGCGGCACGGCGGCCTGCCCGATGGAAAGGAGCGCGAGGGCATGAAGATACTGGGCTTTGATCTGGGCGACGGCGAGAGCGCCGTGACGCTCCTGGATGGAGACTCGACGGTCGAGCCGCGCGTTCTGCCGCTGATGGGCAGGACGAGCATGCTTTCCGCTGTCGGCTATAAGGACGGACAGATCGTCGTGGGCGAGGAGGCGAGCGTGCATGCCGGCGCGCAGAGCGCGGTCGTGCGCTTCAAGTCCCGGTTCCTGACCGATCCGGGCGCGGCTGGCGATGTGCGCGCCTTTGCGCAGGGCGTGATGGCGCAGCTGATGCGCGAGCAGCCGGCGCTGATGGCGCAGGTTTCGCGGACGGTCGTGGGCTGTCCGGCGGGCTGGGGCGAGGGCAGGCGGGAGCAGTATGCCCGGTTGATGGAATCGGCGGGGTTTCCGAACGTCTGCGTCGTGCCGGAACCGCGCGCGGCGTTCCTCTATGCGCGCCATGCGCGGGGCCTGAGGATTGATCCTGCGCTGATGCGCAAAAGCGCGATGGTCATCGATATCGGCTCCTCGACGACGGACTTTGCCTATATCGTCGACGGACACCAGCAGGAGCACGCGCTCTTTGGCGATACGAACCTCGGCGGCGGCATTCTCGACGAGATGATCCTGCGCCGCTCGATCGCCCTCTCGCCGGACAGGGAGGCGCTGGAGCGCGTCATGCAGGCGAGCCCCGCCTGGCGCAGCTATTGCGAGCTCGAGGCGAGGCGGCTCAAGGAGAAATACTTCCTGAGCGAGGAAAAATGGGAAACGCAGCCGATCACCAAGCAGCTGGTCGTCTGCTATGACGAGACGCTGATGCTGGAGCTTTCGCTCAGCCGGCAGGCGATGGAGGAGATCATCCGCATGCCCAGCGCCGCGCTGGGCGGCAGGAGCTTTGTGACCTGCCTGCAGGATGCGCTCCATGCGGCTGTCCGCGTCAGCGAGAGCTGCCCGCCGCAGGTTGTGATCCTCACGGGCGGCGCATCGAGGATGGCATTTTTTCAGGAGGCCTGCAGGGAAGCCTTTGCGGGCAGCCTGATGGTCATGTGCCCGGAGCCGGAATGTTCGATTGCGCGCGGCCTCGCCTATGCGGGCCGGGTGGACGAGCGGCTGAAGGTGTTCCGGCAGGAGGTCGCCTCGATCGCGCGCGGGGAAAAGCTCGGCGCGGCGGTCGGCGCGCGTGTGCATGAATTGTATGCGCCGCTCGCATCTGCGCTGTACGAGGTCGCCAAGGACGCAGCGGCGGATACAGTCGCGCTGTGGCGGCGCGGCGGCGTGGATACGATCAGGGAGATGGAAGCGCTGCTGGAAGCGCATCTGGAGCAGGCGTTTGCCGGAGAGGCGGCCGCTGCGCGCATTGCGCCCGAGGTCCGTGCATGGACGGAGCGGCTGATGCGGATGCTCGAGGGCGAGCTGGTCGCGCTTTGCGAGCGCTGCGGCGTGCCGCCGGAGAAGATGTCGCTGGAGCGCACGCAGATGCAGACGGGGCTGAGCGGCGTGAAGGTCTCCGTGCTCGGCGCGATGGGCATGGACGTGGTTTCCGGTTTGCTTGGCGTGGTGCTGGCCGTCGTGGGCGCGAGCCTGTGCGGCGGAAGCGGCGTGGCGCTGGTGGGCACGGGCCCAGTCGGCATGATCGCGGGCGCGTCCGCGGGCGCGCTGCTGGCGATCCTGGGCAAGGACAGCATGGAAAAGCTCGTCAAGGGCATCAGCTTCCCGGTGATTCTTCGGCAGATGGTCACCGACAGCTCCGTCCGGCGGGGAATCGAGCGGCAGAGAGAGGCGATCGAGCGCGCGATTGTATCGGCGCTGGCCGACCCGCGCAACGGCTTTGCCGCGCGGCTGACGGAAAGCCTTTCCGGAACGCTCGGCGCGCAGATGGAGACGATGGCCAAAAACGCGGAGATGTCGATCTGCGCGTGAGATGAAGGTTTATCTTTATGCATAGAAGCGCTCTCTCTCCCCGAAGGGGGAGGGAGATTTTCTTGATGCTTGACGTACCGCACAAAACGGGGTATGATACAAATGGTTGATTATGAATGAAGAAAGGGCAATGAACCATGGAGAAAGAGCAGATTCTGCGCATCAACGAGCTTGCGCGCAAGAAGAAAACCGTCGGCCTGACCGAGGCCGAAGCCATTGAGCAGCAGGAGCTGCGCGCGCAGTACCTGCGCGAGTTCCGCGCGAATATGGAAGAAACGCTCAAGGCTGTGCGCGTGGAGCAGGCTGACGGCACCTATAAGCCGCTGGTCAAGAAGGAAAAGGTGAACTGATTATTTTCCTGTATGGGGAATTTATGGGAAGAATGACCATGCGTCGTTCGTCTTATAGGCACAGGAGAAGAGGTTGGTGAAATACAATGAGGAAAAACATCATTCGGCTTGCAGCCGTGCTGTGCGCGCTGCTGCTTCTGGTTCCGGCGCTTGCGCTGGCGGATCGCTTCGCCGTTGTGAAGGGCGGCAGGCTGAATCTGCGCGCGTATCCGAGCACGTCGAGCCAGAGCCTTGGCAAGTACGATTCCGGGACATGGGTGCTCGCCGGCAGTGAAGCAAATGGCTGGTGCCCGGTCAGGCTGCTTTCCGGCAAGACGGGCTATATGTCCGCGCAGTATCTGAACTTCGGCGCCTATCACGGCGGCGCGACGGTCAGGTATGCGCCGGGCGGCTATGTGAATCTGCGCGTGGGGCCGTCGCTGAATACGAATGTCGTGACCCGCGTAACGAGCGGCTCCACGGCGTATATCCAGGCGCTCTATGGCGAGTGGTACTATCTGCATGTGTACGTGAACGGTCAGCCCGTCTACGGCTATATGCATCAGTCCTTCCTCAATACCGGCATGACGACGGCGACCGTCACCACCCGCAACGGCGGCAAGGTCAACGTCCGCTCCGGCCCCTCCTCGAGCTATTCGAGCGTCGGTACGCTCGCCTCGGGCACGCAGGTCAGCGTGCTGCTCAAGGGAAATGGCTGGTATATGATTTCCGCCGGCGGCGTCGAGGGCTTCATGTCCACGCAGTATCTCTCCGACGGTACGTCGGGCGGCAGCAATTCGACCTCTTCGACGACGGCCTGGGTCAACAACCCCAGGAGCACGCAGGTGCTGAACCTGCGCGAGCTGCCCAGCCAGAGCGCGCGTTCCATCGGCCAATACCGCAACGGCACGAAGGTCAAGGTCGTCAGCAGGGATTCGACCTGGTGCGAGGTCTATGTCGGCACGCGCCATGGCTACATGATGACCCGCTATCTGAGCTTTGACGGCAACTACGTAAAGCCCAGCTACACGGCGGTTCCCAGCTATCCGAGCTATCCGAGCTACCCGAGTTATCCGAGCTATACGGCCGTTCCGGTCGTGAAGCCGACGCCGACGCCGCTGGTGCAGTACATCACCCCCGTGCCGCAGCAGCCCAGCGTCCCCGACGCCCCTAAGAGCGGCGATACCATCACGCTGGCGATTGCCGCGGGCAGCTCTTCCGGCAACATCAACGTCTACAACGAATCCTCCCTGAGGACGATCAAGGCGGTCTATCCGCACGGCAAGAAGGCGATGATGCTCCAGTATGGCGAGACTTCCTGCATGATCTATGTCGACGGCGGCATCGGCCATGTGTCGACCTGGAACGTGAATTATTGAGAAAAGCAAAATGAGCTGCCTTACGGCGGCGTTCATCAAACAGCTAACGGAGCGTATCAGTGCAGATATGCTCCGTTTTTATATCCATATATTTGATTGCAGTAGTCTTGGCTCTCCCTTTGGGAGAATTGTCATCGCAGGTGACTGAGAGAGTGTTGTCCTTTGGTAGGGGTATTGTCTGCCCTCTCCGTCCTCGCTGTGCTCGGCCACCTCTCCCAGAGGGAGAGGCAAGGGGGCTCGTACAGTACGCCCTTATGATTCGATCAATTGGGATTCATTTAGCCAGTAATCTTTCAGTATCATCCATGTCCTTTTCAATCAGCGGACACATACTGCCTTTGTTTATGCTGACATGCTATGTAAAGAGGCGCAGCCCCTTGGCTCTCCCTTTGGGAGAGCTGTCACCGCAGGTGACTGAGAGGGCATTGTCCTTTGGCAGGAGCGTTGTCTGCCCTCTCCGTCCTCGCTGTGCTCGGCCACCTCTCCCAGAGGGAGAGGCAAGTACCGCGTCCAACGCGCTACACCGAACGGTGCATAGAAATGCGCCCTTACTATTTATAAATTGGGATTTATTTTACTTCCAAACTAATAATAGCATGATACATCAGCACAAGTCCTGTACTGAGCAAAGCACCGCCAATAATATCGGTAAACCAATGCACACCTGAAACAAGTCTTACAATTACCATAAATACAATAAAAGCAGTAATTGCATAAGTGACACATCGTTTGAGAACATCGTTTTTGATGCGGGTATCAAACTGCATGATTGCAGTCGGCATGACACACATCACAAGCATTGTCGTTGATGATGGATAAGATGCTTCCAAAACTCCATTAATCAACACGGGTCTGTAATTTATGACAAGCACCTCAAAGAGAACGAATACCGCCATCACAACGATATAGAATCCGCCAAGAACAAGAATACTATAATCAACTTTCAATAGGTGTTTTCTCTTAATCCATTGAATAAGTCCGAGAGTGCCGAATCCCATCACAAACATAAGAGGTACTAGCCCTAGCCAATCTGTGATGGTGTACAGGGACATATGCACACCAGTGAGGGTATGAACGAACTGGTTAATCGTTGCAAATCCAACAGATGACTCTTGCGGTCCGATTGCTTGCACATCAATAAAACGAATTGCTACCGTCCACATCACAAATGCAATAAGCATACATATTGCAATGCAGAAGTTTTTCTGGTTTTTCTTTTTCATTTTTGTTCAACCTTCCTTTTAGTATTTGGCTCTTGCCTAAACACATTTTAAGAGAAGGTATGAACGACCACAAGAAACGGGGCATCACAACGATGATACTCTTCGTATCATTGCCATTTTACGAGCATTAACACCTTTATTACCAAAAAGATGAACAGAAATGCTGCTGCATACGGTTGCAAACTAATGATAAAAAGGAGTGCTCCAACCGCATTTAATACTAACGAGATTTTTCTTTTATTATTCACCCAAAATGCTTGATAGCAATTTTGCAGAGCAAGGGTTAAAATTCCAGATACTATCATTCCAATTATAACAACAAAATATGCTATCCTCAAATATGGTGCAATTTCGGTAAGGAATAAAAGAGACACTTCCTGTATAATCGTATCTGCTTTCTGCCCAAAGAAAGGCAGAAAAAAGAACAGTGCAATACTGCAATCAAGTAATCCAAATACCAAGTCGCGAAAGTGTTTTTCCCTTTGCTTGGTATCTTCTTCTGCTAAAGTCAGCAATTCATCACCAGACAGCAGTTCATCAATTGTTACTCCGAAATACTTTGCAATTGCTTTCAAAGAATCTATATTGGGGTACCCTCTGCCTGCCTCCCATTTAGAAATTGCACTTCGGGACACAAAAAGAACCTCTGCAAGTTCTTCTTGGGTAAGTTCTTTTTGCTTTCGGAGTTCCTGTAATTTTTCGTTAAATTCCATAGTATTTACTCTTTCCGAAAATAACCACTATACGGCAAATTCTTATTTATCTATTTAATCCTCCGAAACCCTTGTGTTTTCAAGGAAAATCGGCATTTTAATGTTCGTTCCTTATGTATTTTCCCTTGTTTTTGCCCTTATGAGCCGAAACAAGGGAAACTTTTTGTTTAGGCTTCCCCGACCAC
>JAFSCW010000080.1 GCA_017436605.1 Clostridia bacterium
CGGCCGAGCCGACCGAGGCCCCGACGGCCGAGCCGACCGAGGCCCCGACCGCCGAGCCGACCGCTGAGCCGGTCGCCGAGGCTGCCGCCGCTGCCGAGACCGCGCAGGAGGCTGCTGCCGCCGACGAGACCATGACCCTCGAGGAGACGGCCGAGGAGGTCGCCGCGCACGACGACGTCATTCTGGCCCATGCCTATAACGGCGAAGTGAACGTCATGCTCTCCGAGGTCAAGGAAGAGTTTGACCAGATGCTGCAGGAGTACATCGAGTACTACGCGCAGTACGGTTATCAGATGGACGAATACGACGTCGATTTCCAGAATGACGTCGCCAACGAGACTGTCCAGACGAAGCTGACCATGCGCATCGCCGAGCGCCATGCGGCGGATACCGGTTTCGTGATTACCGAGGAGATCGACGCGGAGCTCAAGGCGCAGGTCGACAGCACGCTGGAAGCGACCCGCACGTATCTGTCCGAGATGCTCGTGGCGTATTACGGCTACGAGGGCGAGATGCTCGAGGCGGCTGTGGAGGAGCAGCTGCTCCTGGCCGGCTACAACTACGACACCCTGTATGAAAGCGCCAGGCTGGCGGCTGTGCTCGAGCATATCTATGAGCTGGGCATCGAGGGCGTGACCGTGACCGACGAGGAGGTCAAGGCTGCGTTCGACGCGAAGGTTGCCGATCAGACCGCGCGCTTTGCCGACGTGGATACCTTCATCAACACCTATCTCGCCGGCGCCGAAGAGATCCTCTATACGCCGGAGGGCGTGCGCAGGATGCACTGCATCTACATCGAGCTCGACGAAAACGAGGCCACGCCGGCCGAGGCGTCCGCGGGCGAGGCTGTCGATCCGGCTGAGATGACCGGCCTGGCGAAGGCGAACGCCGTTGCGGCCAAGGCGAAGGCCGGCGAGGACTTCACCGCCCTGATGGAAGCCTACAACGAGGATGCTTCCACCCCGGAGCAGATGGCCGCGGGCTATCCTGTCGCTGAGGGCAGCGTGCTCTACGGCGAGGAATTCCAGACCGGCGCGATGAGCGCCGCGAACATCGGCGACGTCACCGATGTGATCGTGACCAACTACGGCTACTTCATTCTCAAGTACGTCGAGGATTTCGCTGCGGGCGCCGTCGATTTCGAGGCCCGCAAGGAGGCGGAGACCGAGGCCGCGCTGACCAACAAGCAGAACGACGCCTACACCGCCTATGTCAACAACATGATCGAGCAGTCCGGCATGGTCGTCAATGATCTGAGCCCGCTGTTCAACGTCTACGAGGCGCAGCCGGACGAGCCGCTGATGGCCTATGCGGCGACCAGCGCTGAAACGATCCTGACCGACATGCCGGCGGGCGATGCGATCGCGACGCTGGCGGCCGGCACATCTCTCGAGGTGCTGGGCTATATCGGCGTGGACGGCGAGGAATACGCCTTTGCCGCCGTGCCGGGAACGGCCTGCAAGGGCTATGTCAAGGTCGGCGAAACGGTGAACATGGAGCCGGACGCCGCGATGAGCGCGGACAATACCGCGCTGGTGACCGCTGCGCCCGCCGTGGATAAGCTGCCGACCTTCACCATCGTCATGAACGGCGGCGCGCTGATCTATGGCGAGCTGTATCCGGACGTGACCCCGGAAAGCGTGGGCAACTTCATCGCTCTGGCGAACGCCGGCTTCTATGACGGCCTGATCTTCCATCGCGTGATCCCGGGCTTCATGATCCAGGGCGGCGACCCGAACGGCGACGGCACCGGCGGCCCGGGCTATGCCATCAAGGGAGAGTTCAGCAACAACGGCGTGGAGAATGCGCTCAGCCATACCCGCGGCGTGCTCTCCATGGCGCGCTCCAGCGCGATGGACTCCGCCGGCAGCCAGTTCTTCATCATGCATGCCGATAACGACTATCTCGACGGCGATTACGCGGGCTTCGGCCTCGTGCTCGGCGGCATCGAGAATGTCGACCTGATCGCCTCCGTCCCGACCGACAGCAGCGACAAGCCGAGGACGGCGCAGATCATGCGCACCGTGTATGTGGAGACCTACGGTCAGGAATATGCCTTCACCAAGCTGGAGGATTGATTTCGATTATCCCCGTCAGCAGAAAGAGCGGCCTTTGCGCCGCTCTTTTTCTTGCAGGGGTTTTGTGCTATAATGGGGCGGAAGCATGAAGGGAGGAAGACGCATGAACGATATGCCGATGATTGCGCTGTGTGCGGGTCTTCTGGCGCTTGCGTATGTGCTGCATGGCGGACATCTGGCGCATCAATGGGGCGTCGATCCCTCGCGCAGAACGCCGGCGCTGAGGCGCGGCGGCGCGGCCTTGCCGGGGCTTGTCTATGCGGCGCTGTGCGCGGGGCATCTTTTTTATCTGGCCGCATGTACATATGAAAAGCCGGTTTCTGCGCATGCGGCGCTGGCCGCGGTATGCGCTGTGATTCTGTGCGGTATGCTGGGCTTTGCTTCGCTGTTTGTGTCCGTGCGCCACGAGGGCGGGGACATGGCGCAGATTGCCGAAGAAGAGCTTTTCCCCGGCGCCGGGAAGCTCCTGTATGGATTGTGCGCGCTGGCGTTTGCGCCGGCGGCTGCGGTGCTGGCGTGCCTGTGCATGCACGGGGAATGGGCGCTGAACGCGCCGGATGCGGCGTATATCGGCTTTTATGCGGCGCTGCTGGCCGCGCTTGCGGCGTGGTATCCGGCCGCGCGGATGGCGCCGCGCGTGCGCAGCGAGACGTCCCTGCAGCGGCTCTCCTATGGCGGCGCGGTTTTCGGCGCATTTGGTGCGGCTGCGCTGCTTGCTCCCCTTGCTGACGAGCTGTACGGTCTGGGCCTGCATGAAGGCCTGCAGCGGATGATGATGCTTGCCGCTTTTGCGCTGGCGTTTGTGCTTCCGGCATGTGTGTTCATCCGCCTGGCCGGCAGCGCGCTGCGCGGCCTGACGCGGCGGCTGCTGCCCATGAAAAGGGGAAGAAAAAAAGCGCCTGCGTGGGCGTATGATCTGCTGTGCGCGGCGCTTTGCGCGCTGCTTGTATACGCGGGCGGCAGGTGGCTGCTGTGGATGGCGGCGGCTGTCGCTTTTGCGCTGGCGCTTGTGAGCGCGGCGTGCTGCGTGGTCTGGCTGCGGCGCATCGGACGCGGTCCGTTTCAGCGGATCTGAGAAAAAAGCGATCTCCCGAATACGCCTCAAATTAAGAAAAGAATTTTGTACCGAAGGTTTCCAAAGGGCGAACGGAAAGCCCTTTGGCGGGGTCTGGGGCGGAGCCCCATTCTTGAGAAAGCCTGAGGTGTACAGATCAATGGATGCTCATAAAAGCAAAAAAGCGATCTCCCGAAGGAGATCGCTTTAATTTGTATGAGGATTACACGCCGAACTTCGCGTTGAGGACCTCGGCGGTCTTGCGGGCGACGTCCGCGGTCAGGCAGGCGCAGCGGTTGATGCGGTCCGGATGGCTCATGTCGTAGTTGATTTCCGGGGCGGCGGTGAAGAACTGCAGCAGGGAATCGGCACAGTTCGGGGAGCCCGGAACGACCTGAGCGATCGCCGGCGCAGAGCCGCGGTCATAGGTCGGCAGGGTGCTGGTCTTGTACCAGTCCATGACTTCCTTCAGGCAGGCCTTGGAGTCGGCGGATTCGCAGACCAGGCCGATCACAGCAGCAGCGCCGCCCAAGCAGCCGCACAGGGAGTTCTGGCCATAGCCGGCAGCGCCGTTCTGGAACATCTTGACCGGGAAATCGGTATACGGAGCGCCAACGGCCTCGGCGAGGCAATCGACCACACCGGCGACAACGCCGACGCAGCAGCCGCCCAGCTCGGAGAAGCGGGCATACGCGCGGTCAGCGACCTTCTCCGGATCGAGCTTGGCATAGGTGTACGGATGGGCGGCGGCCTGCTCGGCCATGGCGCTCATCGGGATGACGGAAGCAACGGAAGCGGCGACGGCAACCTTGCCAACATTCTTCAGGAAATCACGACGGGACTGCAGCATAGTGGACATCCTCCTTAAAATGCATTTCGATGATCATATTATACCGCTTTGACAATTGAATGTCAATAATTCCCTGAAAATTATAGGGAATTCCTAGCCGGGCGGAGGAGAATGAAAGAAGGAATATCAGGATATACGGAAGATGATGAAAATTGCTTTTTCCGCCAAAGGGCGCTATGCTATAATACAGAAAGAGAAGGACGAAGGAGGGACGCGCCATGCCAAACTGGACGCAGCAGCAGCTGGACGCCATCACAGACAGGGGGCACAGCCTGATCGTCTGCGCGGCGGCGGGCTCGGGCAAGACGGCGGTGCTGGTGGAACGGATTGTGCGCCTTGTCTGCGAGGGCTGCCCGATCGACCGCATGCTCGTGGTGACGTTCACCAACGCCGCAGCGGGCGAGATGCGCCAGAGAATCGGCGACGCGCTGGGCAGGGCGGCCAAAGAGCGCCCCGAGCTGGGCGCGCAGGTCATGGCCCTTTCCCGGGCGAGCATCTCGACGCTGCATCGGTTTTGCAGCGGCCTGCTGCGCGAGCATTTCGAGGCGCTGGGCGTGGACCCGTCCTTCCGCATCGGCGATGAGCAAGAATGCGGCGTGCTGGCTCAGCAGGCGATGGAGGATGCGCTCTATGCCTGCTACGACGTATCGAGCGCGGACTTCCTCGCGCTGGACAATTGCTATACGCAGGAGGACATGGCGGAGCTTGCGCGGGGCGTGTACAGCTTCATGATGACCAGGCCCGATCCGTGGGCGTGGCTTGCGCGCGCGCAGGAAAGCTGCGCGATCGACGCGCAGGCGCTCGGCGCGGGCGCGGCTGTGAAGCTTCTGGTCGGGGACGCGAAGGAAAGGCTGATGCAGCTGCGCGCGGACGCAGCCCATACGCTTGCGCTTTGCCGGGGCGCGGACGGCCCTGCGCATTATGAGGCTGCCTGCGCGCAGGATATCGCGCTGCTTGATGATCTCCTGGACGCCGCAGTCAGGGGCTTTGAGGCGCTCTCCGGCGCGCTGACGGGCGCTTCCTATGCGTCGCTTGGCCGCAAGAAAAAGGGCGACGTCTTCAGCGAGGAGATCGCCGAGCAGGTCAAAAAGCGCAGGGATGCGCTCAAGAAGGCGATCACGTCCATGAAGGAGGACTTCGGCGTATCGCTTGAGGAGGCCGCGGCGGATATCCGCCTGACGCATGCGCCGCTTAAGGGGCTCTGCGAGCTGGTCAGGACCTACGACGCGCTGTATTCGGCGGCAAAGCGCCAGCGCGGCCTCATGGATTTCAACGATCTGGAGCATGGCGCGCTGAGGGCGCTCGAGGACGAGGACGTCCGCAGCGCGCTTTTTGAGCGCTATCGCTATGTGTTTATCGACGAATACCAGGATTCCAGCGCGATTCAGGAAGCGATCGTCTCGAGCTTCGCCCGGGAGGATGGGCTGTTTCTGGTCGGCGACGTCAAGCAGAGCATCTATCGATTCCGCCAGGCGGAGCCCTCGCTCTTTCTGGATAAGGCGGCGCGCTACGACAGGGCGGACGAGCCGTTTTCAAGGCGCATTGATCTGCAGAACAACTTCAGATCCCGCGCCAATGTCCTGCATGGCGTGAACGCCGTGTTCGGGCGGATCATGCGGGGCGATGTGACCGAAATCGAATATGACGAGCGCGAAATGCTCATTCCCGGGCTCGGGGAAAGGGACGACGATCCCGCGGTCGAACTGCATCTGATTTACCGGCAGGAGGATGAGGCGCAGGACGAGGCGGAGGACGAGACGCGCGAGCTGGCCTCTGTCGAGCGCGAGGCGCTGATCGCCGCGCAGCGGATTCGCGAGCTGGTCGGCACGCCGTTTTATGACGCAAAGGCCGGCGGCGAGCGTCCGCTTGCCTACAGGGATATGGCCGTGCTCATGCGCGTCGCCCGCGCGCAGGCCCCGCTGTGCGCGGAAATCCTGCAGGCGGAGGGCATTCCTGTCTTCTGCGACGCAGGCGAGGGCTATTTTGATATTCCGGAAATCCGCGCGGTGATGGCGCTTTTGCAGACGATTGCAAACGGCGCGAAGGACGAGGCGCTGATCGCCAGCCTGCATGGCCCCGCGCTGGGGCTCGGCGAGGAGGAGATGGCGAGAATCCGCATCCATACGCCGGATGTGCATGTGCCGTATCATGAGGCTGTGCGCCGCTACATCGAGGAGATGGACGACGAGCTGGCCGAGAAGCTGCGCGGCTTCGAGGAGCGAATCGCGCGATGGCGGCTGTGCGCGCGCCATCAGGGCGTAGACAGGCTGATCGAGCGGATTTACGCCGAGACGGGTTTCCTGGCCGAAGCCGGCGCGCTGACGGGCGGCGCCGCGCGGCAGGCGAACCTCAACCTGCTGATTTCCCGCGCGCGGACGTTCATGGGCGCGCAGGGCGGCTCGCTGTCCGCGTTCCTGCGCTATGCGCAGCGGCTGCGCGCCGGCGGCGATTCGATGAGCGCGAGCGCCATCGGCGAGGGCGAGGACGTCGTCAGGATCATGACGACGCACAAGAGCAAGGGCCTCGAGTTCCCGGTTGTTTTCGTGCTGGGCATGGGCAGGAAGATGAGCGGGCGCTCGCTTTCCGGGAGACTGCTTGTGCATGCGGACGTCGGCGTGGGCCTGCCCTGCGTGGATACGGCGCTGGGCAGCGAGCGCGATACGCTTCTTCGCCGTGCGATCCGCGTGCTCGCCTCGCGCGAGCAGCTTGCCGAGGAGATTCGTATTCTTTACGTCGCCATGACGCGCGCGCGGGAGCGGCTGATCCTCATCGGCGATACGAAGGCGGAGGAGCCGCCTGAAAAATGGACGAAGGAAAACACGGCTGCGGCCCTCCGCGCGATGCGCACGGGACTGGATATGGTCTGCCCCGTGCTTTGTCAGGCCGGCGGCGTGCTGACGATCCCCGAGGAAGAGGTCTTCGCCGGGCGTTCGCGCTGGCGCGTCTTCGCGCATGCGGGTGAATCCTGCGCCGAGAGGACGCGAAGAACGCAGGC
Organism: Clostridia bacterium; assembly: GCA_017436605.1. Lineage (GTDB taxonomy): Bacteria > Bacillota > Clostridia > Christensenellales > Aristaeellaceae > Ventricola. The sequence continues at coordinate 6,978 of JAFSCW010000080.1, forward strand.
GGATGCAGAACGCCTGATCGCCGCGCTGGAGCATGCGCTGGCAGATGATCAGCTCGTCAGGCTGATGGACTTTGTCCCGGGCGGAAGCGGGACGCTTGTGCGCAAGACGAGCGTCAGCGCCGTAATCCGCGATGAAAAGCGCGCCGCGCAGGAGGAAGAGGGCATGCCGCGCGGCGGACAGACCGAGCTGATGCGCCTGCCGAGGTTTATGGAGGAGAAGAAGCTGACCGGAGCCGGCATCGGTACGGCGCTGCACAGGATGATGCGCATGCTTGATCTGGACGCCATTCGCCGGACGCACGATCTGCGCGCGGAGATTGCGCGGCAGGCGGAGGACATGCTTGCGCGCGGCGTGGTCACGGAGGCGGAATATACCGCCGTGCCTGTGAAGATGATGACGGAACTGTTTGCCTCCCCGCTCGGGCGCAGGCTGCTGCGAAGCCCGCGCGTGGAGCGCGAATGGGCGTTCACCTACCTGCGGGAGGAAGGCGGCGGCGCGGCGCAGCTCGTGCAGGGCGTGATCGACTGCTGCTTTGAGGAGGACGGCCGCTGGGTGCTCGTGGATTATAAAACGGATTCGCCCTCGGATGTTTCCGGAGCGATCGAGAAGCACAGGCCTCAGCTGGAAATCTACGCTGCGGCGCTTGAAACCATCACGGGCATGCCCGTGGCGGAGCGGATTCTCTATCTTGTCCGTGCGGGCGCGGGCTATGCGGTCTGACGTTTTTTTCGCGCCTGCGGGTTGACAAAGGGGAAAAAGAGGCGTATTGTAAACATGACGCGAAAAGCGAAAGGAGTGAAAGACGTGGACGATTATCCCGGTAACGTGGCGGGCAACCCCCGAGAACGGATGGCGCAGGATGCGCTGTCGGCTGCGTCTTTGAGCAACTGATTCCTTCATTTGCGCGCGCAGCCCGATGCTGCGCGCTTTTTTGCGCCGTTTTGAGGGGAAAGCCTGCATTTTCAGGATGATCAAACGCCGAAAATGATAGGAGGGATTCCCGATGGAAGATGAATTCCGCAAGGATTTTCTGGAGCTCGTCCGGCTGATGGAGAATAACAGGCTTCAGGAATTCAAACGCAAGGCGAACGAATGTCTGCCGGTGGATATCGCCGAGGGGCTTGAAGAGATCGAGGATACAGGCAGGGTGCTGCGTCTGTTCCGCATGCTGCCCAAGGATATTTCTTCCGACGTATTCGCCTATATGAACAGCGATCAGCAGCAGCTCATTGCCGAGAGCGCGACCAACGCCGAGCTCAAAGCGCTGGTTGACGATATGTTTCTGGATGATACAGTCGACTTCCTGGAGGAAATGCCGGCCAACGTCGTCAAGAAGGTTCTGCAGAACGCCGACGAGAGCACCCGCAAGCTGATCAACCAGTTCCTCAATTATCCGGAAAACAGCGCCGGCACGCTGATGACGATCGAGTATGTCGATCTGCGCGATTATTTCACCGTCCGCAAGGCGATGGACTATATCCGCCGCACCGGCATCGACAAGGAGACCGTCTATACCTGCTACGTCATCGACGAGCAGCGCCATCTGGTCGGCCAGGTTTCCCTGCGCAAGCTGATCATCGCGCCGGAAAACGCGTATATCCGCGATATCATGGATACCAACATCGTATCCGCGACGACGACGGACGACCAGGAGGTCGTCGCAGACGATTTCCAGCGCTACGACCTGACTTCCATTGCCGTCACCGACAAGGAAAACCGTCTGGTCGGCATCATCACCATCGACGATATCGTCGACGTTATTACCGAGGAAAACACCGAGGACATCAAGAAGATGGCCGCTATTATTCCATCCGATGAGGAATACATGGATGCGGGCGTTCTGCATCTGGTGGCCCATCGTCTGCCGTGGCTGATGATCATGATGCTCTCGGCGACGCTGTCCTCGTCGATCATCACGCATTTCGAGTCGGTGCTTGCGGGTGCTGTCGTGCTGACGGCGTTCATCCCGATGCTCACGGGCTCCGCCGGCAACTCCGGCAGTCAGACCTCCGTCACCGTCATCCGCAACATGGCGCTGGGCGAGGTCGAGCTTTCTGACTGGCTCTCCGTCCTGTGGAAGGAGGTCCGCGTGGCGGTCGTCTCCGGCGCGGCGCTGGCCGGTGTGAATATGCTGCGCATGATGGTCTTCTCCGACGCGGGCTTCATGATTTCCGCCGTCGTCTCCATTACGCTCCTGGTTGCGATCGTGCTGGCTGCCTCCGTCGGCTGTATTCTGCCGATGGGCGCCAAGAAGCTGGGCCTCGACCCGGCTGTCATGGCCAGCCCGATGATCACCACGATCGTCGACGCCGCCGCGCTGCTTCTGTATTTCCTGATCGCGACGATCATGCTGGGCCTGTGAATTGAAAACAAAATTGAAAACAAAAGCGCTGTCTTCGCTTGTTGGAAGGCAGCGCTTTTTCTGTGAAAAAGGAATTCAGGGAATCAGTCGGAGGAACGCGCCCTCCACCAGCGCATGCAGCGCCGGGAAATAGGACGGGCCGATCTGGCGGATATGAAGCACGGAGAGATAGAGCATGCGGATGATGGAGAGCACCGTCTCGTCCGGTACGGAAAAGCGGATATGCGCCTCCTTCATGGTAGCGAAGATCCGCTCGGAGGAGGACAGATAGCGCTCGCGCACGCGCCCTTCCGGCGCGCTTTCGATGAGCCGGGGCAGATCCTCCATCAGAAAACGCGCGATCCCCATTTCGTGGATGCTCGTAAAGGCGGCCAGAATCATGTCCGCCGCGCGCTGGCGGTCGCTGCGATCCGGTTTTTCGGCAAGCGTATGCAGCGCCTGGCTGATGACCTGCCGCTCCCAGTCGTCGGCCACGATGAGAAAGAGCTGCTCCTTGCTCTCAAAGAACTTATAGAATGAGGATTTGGATATGCCGGCTTCGCCGGTGAGCATCTCCAGTGAGGTTTTCTGCGGGCCGGGATTCAGAGCGAACCTGCGCGCGCCGCAGATCAGCCTCCCGCGGATATGCTCCCGCTGTTCGGCGGTAAAGGCCTGCGCCATGAAATCACCTCCGGAAAGACAGAAGGGGTTTGATTATTGAAGGATAATCGTGGCGTTCATGCCGGGCAGGATCGCGGCGCCATCGGGCGCGGTGATGCGCACGTCGAAATACGAGGCGTTCTGGCGGGCCATGCCGACCGGACGGATCTCGGTGACGATGCCGGTGAAGGTTCTGTCCGCGTAGGCGTCCAGGGTGTAGGTGAGCGCGTCGCCCACGCGGAGGGAAACGACGTCGATTTCGTCGATTTCCGCGCTGAGCTCGAGGGAGGAAAGGTCGGCGATTTCGCACAGCAGCTGGCCGCGGTAGACCTGCGCGCCGGAGGCGGCATACAGCGCCGTGACCGCGCCGGAAACGGGCGCGGCGATGTCGGCGGAGGCGTCCCTTGCGCTCATGGCGTCGACGGTTTCAAAGAGCAGATCGCCGGTAGAAACCTTGTCGCCCGGCTGCACATGCACGCGCGTCACGCGGCCCGAGGCGGCGACGGCGATATCGGGATAGCGCTTGGCCTTGCCGCGTCCGGTTTCGCTGTCGTAGGGCATGGCGCTCTCGCGATAGCAGCGGACGGTATCGTTCAGCTCAAAATCGCCTTCGAGCACCTGCACGGTATAGTATTTGCCGTTTACCTGGGTGACGATGCCCTTGCCCTTTTCATCCCCGCACTTGAGATAAAGCGTCTCGCCCGCGTGAATGTAGCGGTTGTCGTCGTCGTCGTGTGCGTCGTCGGTGTTCGCGTCGATGTACAGCGGGTATTCCGGCTCGATGACGGCGAGCGCGCCGTAGTGGTTCATGACGCCGGAGGCGTCGTCGCCCTCGGCGGCGAAGACCGCGGCGACCGTGCCGTTTTCCGCGGCATAGACGGGCGTGGTGTCGAGGCTGAAGAGCAGATCGCCCTCGGCGACGCTTTCGCCGGCGGCGAGGTCAAAGGGCAGGAGCGTACCGGAGAACGGCGCGGTGATCTTGGCGGTTTCGGGCGCGACGATCGAAGCGTTTGCTGTTGCGGCGAGCGCGCCGGAGCAGGAAACGGACAGGCACAGGACGAGCGCGGTAAGGAGAATCAGCTTCTTATTCATGGCGTTCATTGTTCCTTTCATAATCGTATTGGACAGTACCGGAGCTTGCTTATTCGACGGATTTGAGCGCCTCGACCATGTCGATGGACTGTATTTTGCGGGTGAGCAGGCGCTGAATGAACTGGGAGAAGCAGTAGGTGATCACGCAGGCGATGACGATGGATCTGACCGCCGGCATGCCGGGATAAAAGCCGGTCTCCGGCTCGCAGGCATGCAGGACGATATCGGTCAGCAGGATGCCGGGATAGATGCCCAGCAGCGTGCCCAGCAGGGTGATGATCGTGTTCTCCCGCAGGATGAGCGCGCGGATTTCCTTCTGATGATAGCCCAGTACCTTGAGCGTCGCGTATTCGCGGATGCGCTCGGCGAAGTTCATCAGGCCCATGTTGTAACAGATGACGAACGCCAGCGCGAGGGCGATACAGGTCAGCAGCAGGAAGACGGAGGAGAGCGATTCGAGCATTTCGAGCATGTCGATGATCTGCAGCGCGGGGTACTCGAGGTCGTCGACCTCGTCCATTTCTTCAAGCTGCGCGATCAGCGCGTCTGTCGGGCCCTGAATCTGGATGGCGGTGGGCGTGAATTCGCCCTTGCGCTGCGCCTCCCAGGTGCGCCTGTTCATGTACACGCCCTGAGAGACGTTGTTCTGGACGATCTGCGCGACGGTCATTTCCAGCGGCGTGTCGTCGCCGGGCAGATAGAGGCGGATCATGTCGCCCAGATGAATATCGAGCGTGCGGGTCAGCTTGTAGGTGACGGCGACGCAGCCGTCCTCCATCGGGATGAGCGTTTCGTCTTCGCCCAGCCGCTGCATCGTCTGATTATCGCCGAGGACGGTCATCACGACGGTGCGCGTGCCGCCCCGGGCGCGGACGGAGATCGACTTTTCCATCACACATTCGGCGGCTTCCGCCTGCATGGCGATGCGGCGCTCGTAGCTCTCGGCGGAATCGACCTCGCCGACGAGATTGGCACGCACGTCGTAGCAGAGCACCTCGGTGTAGTGCTTTTCGCTGATGCGCGTCACGGAGTCCTGCAGGCCGAGCGATGTGATGATCAGCATTGTGCAGAACAGGATGCCCAGAAAGGACATGAACGTGCGCAGCTTGTTGCGCATGAGGTTGCGCACGATCATTTTGCCGTTGAACGAAAGGCGCGTCCACAGCGGCGTGATCCGCTCGAGCAGGATGCGCTTGCCGTCCTTGGGCGGCTTGGGCCGCAGGAGGGAGGCCGTCGTCTCCCTGGCCGCGCTGTGGTAGGAGATCATGCAGATGCCCACGCTCATGATCACCGACAGGACGGTCATGATCCATGCGGGCGCAGAGACGGGCGGATGGAGCTGATAGGGCATTTCGTGCTGGGCGATCAGAATATCCCAGAGGATGGGCGGCAGCGAGAAATGGCCCACGAGCGTGCCCAGCAGCGCGCCGGCCATCGAGGGAACGACGGCATACGAGAGATAATGTCCCCGGATCTGGCTGCTGGTAAAGCCCAGCGCCTTGAGCGTGCCCATCTGCAGGCGCTGGTTGTCGATCATGCGCGAGAGCGTCGTCATGACGATCATCGCGGCGATGGCATAGGCCAGCAGCGGGAAGATGTAGGTCATGTTCGCAAACATCTGCGCGTCGTTCTGCGCGCGGGATGTGCTCATGTGCGAGCCGCGGTCGACGACCAGCGCATCGGGCAGAGCGGCCTCGACAGCGGCGCGCGCGGCGGCTTCGTCGACGCCGTCTTCCAGGCGGATGACCAGCTGGCTGAGCGGCAGCGCTTCCATCGCGCAGGCGTTGATGAGGATGTAGCCAAAGGCGCTCGGGTCGGCGACCATGCCGTTGGAGACGACGATGTATTCGGGACTGACGCAGATGCCCCGGACGATAAAGCTGTATTCCTGGCCGCCCATGCGCACGCCGACGCGGTCGCCGAGGGAGAAGCCATGCGCGATGGCGAAGCGTTCCTCCATCAGGCAGCCGCGGTCGTCCGCGGGATCGAGCAGCTCGCCCTCGCGCAGCAGCGGAATGTTGACGTCCATGGGGCCGTCGTAGGCGGTCACAGAGAGGGAGACGTCCTCGTCAAAGGCGGTTTCAAGATCGGCGCTCGAGCGCGCGCGGATGGTCTTGACGCCGGGAATCTCTCTGACTTTGGCGAGCGCAGCGCGGTCCGCCGCGGGCGCGGAAACCCAGAAATGCGCGAGCTGGTTCTCCTCGAAGTACTGGTCGAGCGTGCCCTGCATCATGCGCGCCGTGCCGTCCAGCGCGGAGAAGGCGAATGTGCCGATGGCGCACAGCAGGATGATTGAGACGAACTGCATCGCCGAGCGCGCCATATCGCGGAAGAGCTTTGTGCGCAGCGTGTTCTTGTGCATCATATCACCTCGCTTACCATGCGATGTCCTCGACGCGGGCGGGATGCCCGTTCAGCTCGATGGATTCGATGCCGCCGTTCTTGATGCGGATGACGCGGTCGGCGAGCTGGGCGATCGTCGCGTTGTGCGTGATGACGACGACGGTCGCACCGTGCGTCTGGCAGACGCTTTGCAGGAGGGAGAGCACCTGCACGCCGGTTTTGGAATCGAGCGCGCCGGTTGGCTCGTCGCAAAGGAGCAGCGCCGGGTTCTTGCACAGCGCGCGGGCGATGGACACGCGCTGCTGCTCGCCGCCGGAGAGCTGCGCGGGGAAATTCCTGAGCCGCTCGCCCAGGCCAACCTGCTCCATGACGGTCTTGGGATCGAGCGCATGCTGGCGGCAGACCTGCCGCGCGAGTTCGACGTTTTCCAGCGCCGTGAGGTTGGGCATGAGGTTATAGAACTGGAAGACGAAGCCCACGTCGTGCCTGCGGTATTCCGTCAGCTGCGGGCCGCGCATGCCGGTGATCTCCTTCCCGTCGACGGTGATTCTGCCGCTGGTGGCCTTGTCCATGCCGCCCAGCAGGTTCAGCACGGTCGTCTTGCCCGCGCCCGAGGGGCCGAGCACGACGCAGAACTCGCCCTTCTCGATGGTGAAATTGACCTGATCGACCGCCTTGACGACGGTGTCTCCGGTCTGGTAGTGCTTGCAGACGTTTTCGAAGGTGATGTAGCCCACGACAAAGTGACCTCCTTGTCCAATGGAATGAGGGGAAATCCGAACAGAGGATGAAACCTGAAAACGGATTTGTTTTTTGTTTTTATTATAGCGTGCGCTGGAACGGGCTGTCAATGAAGATTGCGTCAAGATCGACTGACTGAAGAAAACGTATGTCCTGCACGCGGAAAACGACGCGGCGAAGAAAACATACACGGGTGTGCTTTTTGGCTGAAAGAAAACGCTTTCGCCCTTTACACCTGCGCCGGATGTGATATATAATAAACAATGACGGATACTGTACATCATACAATCTGTACATACAGAGGAGGGTAAAAGGCATGCAGCCCAATATCAAGTGGCTCGATGATCCGCGCGTGTTCCGCGTCGGTCAGCTCGACGCTCACAGCGATCATTTCTACTATGACAATGAAGAGGACTGCGCTGCGAACAGGCAGTCGCTGTGCCAGTCGCTCGACGGCATGTGGCAGTTTGCTTATTCCGTGAATGCAAAGGAGCGCCCGGCGAACTTCTATGAGGAAGGCTTCGATGCGTCTGCGTTCGATAAGATCAAGGTTCCCTGCCACATCGAAATGGCCGGCTACGACAAGATCCACTACATCAACACCATGTACCCGTGGGAGGGCAAGATCTATCGCCGTCCTGCGTTTTCCGGCATGCCGGGCGAGCGCATGGAGGGCCAGTTCTCCGAGGCGGATTACAACCCGGTCGGCTCCTATCTGTGCCGTTTCGATCTGGACGAGAAGCTGCGCGGCAAGCGCGTGACCGTCCGCTTCGAGGGCGTGGAGCAGGCGATGTTCGTCTGGCTGAACGGTACGTTCCTGGGCTATGCCGAGGATACCTTCACCCCGTCCGAATTCGATCTGACCGATGCGATCCGCGAGACGGGCAACGTGCTGGCGGTCGAGGTGCATAAGCGCTCCACCGCGGCGTATCTGGAGGATCAGGACTTCTTCCGCTTCTTCGGCATCTTCAGGAGCGTTTCCCTCCTGGCCAAGCCGGATGCGCACGTCGAGGATCTTTGGGTGAAGCCGGACGTCTGCCTGAAGACCCTTGCGGGCAAGGTGAGCGTCGATCTCAAGCTCAGCGGCTGCGCGAAGACGGTGCAGGTGCGCGTCGCCGAGGGCGGCAGCGTGCTCGCCGAGACGACCGCGGAGGCGGCGCAGGCGCTCAGCGTGAGCCTTGATATGCCCAAGGCCGTGAAGCTCTGGCACAACCATCATCCGAATATGTATACCCTTGAGGTTCGCCTGTATGACGAGGGGGGCAATCTTCTTGAAATCGTGCCCCAGCCGTTCGGCTTCCGCAGGATCGAAATGGTCGACAAGATCATGATGTTCAACGGCGAGCGTCTGGTCATCAACGGCGTCAACCGCCACGAGTGGAGCGCCCGCGGCGGCCGCGTGATCACCGACGCGGACGAGATCTGGGATATCGCGTGCATGAAGCGCAACCACATCAACGCTGTGCGTACCTGCCATTATCCGGATCGCCTGTCCTTCTATCGCCGCTGCGACGAGGCCGGCATCTACATGATGAGCGAGACGAACCTCGAGACCCACGGCTCCTGGCAGAAGGCCGGCATGATCGAGCCGAGCTGGAACGTTCCGGGAAGCCTCGAGGCCTGGGAGGCCGTCGTGCTCGACCGCGCAAAGACCAACTTCGAGACCTTCAAGAACCACGTCTCCATCCTCTTCTGGTCGCTGGGCAACGAGTCCTTCGCGGGCGAGGTGCTGGTGAAGATGCATAACTTCTTCAAGCAGACCGATCCGAGCCGCCTTGTGCATTACGAGGGCGTGTTCAACAACCCGGTTTACAAGGACCGCATCTCCGACATGGAGAGCCACATGTACACCCCGCCGCACAAGATCAAGGAGTATTTGGACAACGATCCGCCCAAGCCGTTCATCCTGTGCGAATACATGCACGACATGGGCAACTCCCTGGGCGGCCTGAAGTCCTACTATGATCTGGTCGACACCTATCCGATGATGCAGGGCGGCTACATCTGGGACTACATCGATCAGGCCATCATGGTCAAGGACGAGGTGACCGGCCGCGACGTAATCCGTTACGGCGGCGACTTTGACGATCGTCCGGCGGACTATGAGTTCTCCGGCAACGGCATCGTCTTTGCGGACAGAACCGAGAAGCCTGCGATTCAGGAGGTAAAGTATTACTATGGACTGCATGACTAAGCGCCTTCGCGTGGTGTATGGCGACCTGACGCTGGGCGTCTCGGGCGATAACTTCCACGTGATCTTCAACTACATTCGCGGCGGCATCGAGTCGCTGTATACCGGCGGCAAGGAATGGATGTACCGCTCCCCGCAGCCGACCTTCTGGCGCGCGCTGACGGACAACGACCGCGGCAGCCGCTTCCATCTCAAGTCCGGCATGTGGCTGGCGGCGGATACCTTCATCCGCCAGACCGGCGTGAGCGTCGCCGTCGACGGCGAGGCGATCGCCATGCCCATCGCCCCGGAGAACAACAAGTATTCCCCGGACGAGACGGCCGAAAAGATCGCCATCACCTATACCTTTGAAACCCTGACCGTTCCGGCGGCGAAGGTCAGCGTGACCTACACCGTGACGGCGGACAACAAGATCAATGTCGCGGCGAAGTACTTCGGCACCGAAGGCCTGCCGCAGCTGCCGGTCTTTGGCCTGCGCATGATCATGCCGACGCACGCCACGGGCTTCACCTACGAGGGCCTCTCCGGCGAAACCTATCCGGATCGTATGGCCGGCGGCGTGCCGGGCGTGTACGAGATTCAGGGCCTGCCGGTCACCCCGTACATGGTTCCGCAGGACTGCGGCATGCACATGGAGACCAAGTGGGTGGAGATCGCCCGCAATACCGTCCTCTCCAACGTCAAGGACGGCAAGGTCAGCACGCTGAAGATCGCCATGGACGACAAGCCCTTTGCCTTCAGCTGCCTGCCGTATACCGCGGAGGAGCTGGAGAATGCGACCCATCACGAGGAGCTTCCGCCGGCAAGGCGCACCGTGCTGTGCGTGTACGGCGCTGTCCGCGGCGTGGGCGGCATCGACTCCTGGGGCTCCGACGTCGAGGAGGCCTACCACATCAGCGCGCAGGAGGATCACGAGTTCTCCTTCAACATCGTGCTGTAATCGATCAGGATCGCTGAAAAACAAAAGGACTGCTTCGGCAGTCCTTTTTGCATGTCGGGGAAACGGAGAGAAAGGTAAAATCCTGCAGGAGCGAGGCTCTGCTCTGCCCGGCAGCACGGAGAAAAAGGTAACCCCCTGTAGGGGCGGGGCTCTGCTCCGCCCGGGAGTGGGCGCAGGAAAGGGAGGAGCAGAGCCCCTCCCCTACAGCGCGGCAAACCAAATAAACCTTCCCCCTATGGGGAAGGTGGCACGGCGGATGCCGTGACGGATGAGGTCTGAGCCCGCAGGCGGACCGGAGATTGTTTTCGAAAAAAACAGGGAGGAGCAGAGCCCCTCCCCTACGGATATCCAATATCAGACAGAGATCACCGGCCGCCGAGCACGGCGCCGAAGGGATCGTCGTCCTTGTCTTCCGTGACAAGACCGTCGGCCCTGAGCATATCGCGCAGGACGTCCATTTCGCTTTCCAGGTCGATGAAGCGGTATTCGTCCAGCGCCTCGACCTGACGGAGGAACGCCTTGTCGATTTCGCCCACGGCCTCGGAAATGCGCAGGCGGATTTCGCGCGCCTTGCGGGTGTTCGCGCCGCTTTCGAGCTTTGCGCGCGCATCGAGGAGCTTGAGCGTCGTCGGCAGATAATAGCGCAGGAACGTGCGCAGCTGGGAAAGCAGCTGCGGGCGCTGCTCGAGCAGGGAAAGAATCTGGCCGCAGCTGGATTCGATGGAGTCGATCTGCGCGGAAAGCGCCTCGTCGGCGATGATGTCGTTCGCCTCGCGGATGCGGCGCATGGCGTCGCGGCCCGCGCGGATGACCTCGCTGACGTCGGCGTTTTCGTCGATGGGCGCGGTCTTCGCTTCCTGCGCGGCGGCACGGGCGGCGGATTGCTCTGTGCGCTGCCACTGCCTGTTGATCTCCTCGTCGGAGGTGACGGTACATTCTTCGTCCTGATAGACGTCAGCGGAGGCGGTATAGCGCCTGTATGCGTTTTCGCGCTCCTGCGCGGCTTCGTCCTGCGCCATCTTGCCAAGGACATGGAACACGAGGTACACCGCCAGCACGCCGATGGGGCCGCCGATGGAAAGCGAGATCAGATACCACGCCCAGCGCGGCAGATAATCGAGTATCTTGAGCAGTTTTTTTGTTTTCATGGAAAATCCTTTCCGAAGAAGCTTCTATTCTGGAAACCTCTGTTCTGAAAGCTCCCGTTCTGAAAAAACTTATCCGGAAAGATCCGGAAAAATTCAATTTGAGCGGATTCGTTCCGAAACGAACGGGGGAAATTATTGAGCGGGTACGGGCGCGGGATCCTCAAGCCCCAGCGCATCGAGCAGCAGGCGGCGGTTTTCGGAGAGATCCGCGACGACGGAAGCGTCGCCGTAGCGCCATGTGCCCTCAAACGGCAGACCGAGGCGCTGAACGTCCGCGCCGCGCAGCCACAGGGCCTTGAACAGAAGCCCCGCCTGCTCGGCGCCGCTGACGGAGGAGCGCCATGCGTGCTTCAGGCTGTTGAAGACGGCGACGATATTCGCTGCCGTCATGCGCTTGGTCTGCTGGACCATGGCGGAGAGCAGCTTGGTCTGGCGGTCACCGCGGCCGAGGTCGTTGTCCAGCTTGCGGCAGCGGGCGTAGGCCAGCGCCTGCGCGCCGTTGAGACGGCTTTTGCCCTCGGCGAGGGGGGAATCCGGATAGCGGCCGACCTGCTTGTTGAGGTAGTTGACCTCGGCCTCGGTCAGCTCCACCTCGGCGCCGCCGATCGCGTCGACCAGCTCGATCACGGAGGTGAAGTTCACGCGGAACCAGCCGTCGATGCTGACGCCGAAGTTCTCTTCGATGGCGGTGCACAGCGCTTCCTCGTCGGCGTTGCGGACGATCGTATTGATCTTGCGGTCGCCGTTTTCGTGGCGGATGAGCATGTCGCGGGCGAAGGTCACGGCGGAAATCTTTGTGCGGGTGAAGTCGATCTGTACCAGCATGGTGACGTCGCTGCGTCCGGTTTCATCCAGCGAGCCGTAGTTGTCCATGCCCAGAATCAGGAAGGTCTTTGTTCCGTGGGGATGCAGAACGACGGAGAGCGCGAGCAGCACGGCGAACACGATCGCGGCGATTCGCGCCCATTTATGCGCGGCGAGATAGCTTTTTGCCTTGGCGATCAGCGTGCGGATGTGATTCATGGATGATCTTCCTCCCAAAATGCAAAGAAAAACACATAGCAAACCTAGAATAAACATATCATAAGCAGGAGGGAAAATCAAGCAGTTTGCCTAGGATGCGCTGAATTCAGGAGAAATCGCCGGAAAAGCAGTTGCAGGCGAAAATGTTTTTGTGTATAATAAAAATGTTATGGATTTTTGCGCAGGACTTTTTTCCACTGCGTCCCTGCGAGAAAATAGATGCGCGCTGCGGGCTGACCTCCGCGGGCGCGGCGAATCTGTTCGCCGAAACATAAAGGATCCCGGACGATCCTGAGAGAAACAACCGCGACCCCGAAATCTGAGAAAGGAAATTATTGTGTCTAACAGCGAAATGAAGAACCCGAATACCAGCGAAAACCAGAGCGAGCATACCGCTGCCGCCGCGCGCGCCCCGCGCCGCCGACCGGCTGCGAAGAAGAGCGCCCCGGCTGCGGGCGCAAATAAAGGAAAGACCCGCGCCGCGAAGGCGCAGCCCGCAAACGCCAAGGCCGACAGCAAGCCGGCAAAGGCGCCCAGAAAGAACGCCGCCAAGCCGGAGCCGAAGGCGCAGCCCGCCAAGGAGGCGGCTGCCAAGGGCGCAAAGAAGAGCGCCCGCAGGAACGCGCCCAAGGCTGTCCAGCACGACGCCGCGGCAAGCGCGCCCAAGCATGCGCCCAAGGCCGCGCCGAAGAGCGCGCGCCATATCAGCCGTCCGCAGGGCGGCAAGCGCCGCATCGTCGCGCCTGCCGTGCAGGCGGATAAGCCCTTTATCTCCCAGACGCTGCAGCTGGTGGGCAAGAAGCCCCCGTCCCTGCGCTCCCGCGCCAGCGAGCATCCCAGCCGCGCGACGCTGCGCATGATCCCGCTGGGCGGCATGTGCGAAATCGGCAAGAACATGACGGCCTATGAATACGGCAACGACATCATCATCGTCGACTGCGGACAGATCTTCCCGGACGAGACGATGCCGGGCGTGGACGCCGTCATCCCGGATTTCACCTATGTCCTGCAAAACCGCGACCGCGTGCGCGGCATCTTCATCACCCACGGCCATGAGGACCATATCGGCGGCCTGCCGTATCTCATGCGCGAATTCAAGGCGCCGATCTATGGCGGCAGGATGGCGGTCGAGCTGCTCAAATACAAGCTCGACGATAAGGTTCCGGGCCTGACCAAATCCTGCACGCTGCGCGCCGTCGAGGCGGGCGAAACCGTCCGCGCGGGCTGCTTCTCCGTCGAGTTCATCCATGTGAACCATTCCATCGCGGATGCGTTCATGTTCGCCATCCGCACGCCCATCGGCACCATCGTACATTCCGGCGACTTCAAGATCGACTATACGCCCATCAGCGGCGAGATCATGGACCTGCAGCGCATCGCGCAGATCGGCCGGGAGGGCGTTCTGCTGTTCGTGTGCGAATCGACCAACATCGAGGTGCCGGGTTTCTCGAAGTCCGAGCGCCATGTCGGCGAATCCATGGCCGAGATGTTCAAGGACGCGCAGGGCCGCATCTTCGTGGCGACCTTCTCCTCCAACACCTCCCGCCTGCAGCAGATCTTCACCGCCGCAGAGCGCCACGGCCGCAAGGTCGCGCTGGTCGGCCGCAGCATGCTCAATGTTTTCAATGCAGCGAACAACCTCGGCTACATCCAGATGAAGCCGGATACGCTGATCGAGGCCTCCCAGGTGGATAAGTATCCGCCGGAGCAGGTGGTCATCATCTCCACCGGCTCTCAGGGCGAGCCGATGAGCGCGCTGACGCGCATCGCCTTCAACAACCACCGCGAGCTGGAGATTCAGGCGGGCGATACCGTCATCATCTCCGCCACGCCGATCCCGGGCAACGAGAAGCCGATCTACAAGGTTATCAACGAGCTGTACAAGCGCGACGCGAAGGTGTATTATTCCGCGCTGGCGGATGTGCACGTTTCCGGCCATGCCTCCCAGGAGGAGATCAAGCTCGTCCATTCCCTCGTCCGTCCGAAGTTCTTCATCCCGGCGCACGGCGAGACCCGCATGCTCTATCAGCATGCGGAGCTGGCGCATCGCCTGGGCGTGCCGTTTGAAAACATCTTCATCCTCGCCAACGGCGATATCTTCGAGATCGCCAAGGGCAGCGCGAAGGTGACCGGCTTCACCAACGGCGACGCCGTGCTCATCGACGGCAGCTCGAAGGGCGAGGTGGACAACTCTGTCCTGCGCGAGCGCAAGCTGCTCTCCGATGACGGCGTGGTCTCCATTGCCCTTGCCGTCAATCAGCAGGGCATGATGATGGCCCAGCCGGTCGTCAGCGCGATGGGCTTCCTCTACGACAGCGAGCACCAGAAGATCGAGGCGGCCTGCCGCCAGCACGCGGCCAACATGGTCACGCGCACGATCTCCTCGGGCAAGAAGGTCAAGGACGCCGTCGCCTCCGGCCAGATGCAGGGCCAGATGCGCTCCTTCCTCTATGAGAAGACCAAGCGCCGCCCGGTGGTTCTGATCAACCTGATCGAGGTCGAATAAACGAATACAAACACAGCCTCTTTGCCGGTTCGGGCAGAGAGGCTGTGTTTTGCTTATATGCATATGCGTCAATCTGTGATAAGATAGGTGCATCAAATACCGGAGCGTACATATGCTGACAAAAGACAAGGATTTCTACCGCTCGTTTCTGCGCCTCGCGCTGGCGCTGATGATGCAGCAGGCCGTGGTGCTGAGCGTGAATCTCGCGGACAACATCATGCTGGGCAGCTATTCGGAGACGGCGCTCTCCGGCGTGGCCGCCGTCAATCAGATTCAGTTTATTCTCCAGCAGCTGGTCTTCGGCTTCACCAACGGCATGGTCGTGCTTTCCAGCCAGTATTGGGGAAAGAAGCAGACGGAGCCGATCCGAAGGCTTTTGTCGATCGCCTTCCGCGGCGCGGCGGCGGTGGCGCTTGTGCTCTTTGCGCTGGTGAGCCTTTTCCCGGAGCGGGCTGTCGGCCTGTTTACGGAGGATGAGGCGATCATCCGCGCGGGCTGCGATTATCTTTCCATCGTCCGCTTCAGCTATCTGTTCTTTGCCGTGACGACGGTGCTGCTGGGCGGTATGCGCACGGTCGAGAAGGTGCATATCGCGCTTTTTGTATCGCTGATCGCACTTCTGGTCAACTGCTCGATCAATTTTATGCTGATCGGCGGCCGGCTGGGCTTCCCGGAACTGGGCGTGCGCGGCGCGGCGATCGGCACGCTGACGGCACGCGTGCTGGAATGTGCGATTGTGAGCGTCTATGTGCTCAAAAAGGATGCGCGCCTCTCGCTGCGCCTGCGCGATCTTGCCCGCGCCGATGCTTCCTATGCGGGCGATTACTTCCGCGTGAGCCTGCCGCTGATTACGACCAGCTTCCTCTGGGGGCTCAATACCGCTCTGCAGACGGTCATCCTCGGCCATCTCTCTTCCAGCGCGATTGCGGCGCATTCGATCTCCTCGACCATCTTCCTGTTCCTGAAGGTCGCCAGCGTGGGCGCGTCCTCCGCGGCCGCGGTCATCACGGGCCGTACGGTCGGCGAGGGCGATATGGACAAGGTCCGCGAATATACGCGCACGCTGCAGGTGATCTTCATCGCCATCGGCGTGACGCTCGGCTCGATCCTTCTGCTCATCTGCGGCCCGCTGCTCAGCCTCTATGTGCTTGCCCCGGAAACGGAGCGCCTCGCGCGGACGTTCATCCTCATCGAGGCGACGGTGCTGGTCACGATGTCCTATCAGATGTGCACGAACACGGGCATCATCTCCGGCGGCGGCGATACGCGGTTTGTGCTGATCATGGACCTGATTGCGATCTGGGGCTGCGTGGTGCCGCTGTCGCTCCTGTGCGCGTTCGTGCTCGATGCGCCGCCGGCGCTCGTTCTGATCGTGCTCAACGCGGACCAGTATCTCAAGTGCATCCCCGCATTTATCCGCTGCAACAGCTATAAATGGGTCAGAAAGCTGACGAGAGACGCATAAAAAACAGCGAACGGTCTGCGCCGTTCGCTGTTTTGGCTTTACCGCCGGTTAAGCTTGCTTCCCGGCGCTTAACAACGCTTCCATTGCTTAGTCGCCGGTTTCTGTGCTATGCTGTCCATAACAGGAGCGCGCCCTGAATGCATGACGGGAGGAAAAAAGCATGCTGAACATCAGTGAACCCATCAAAGCCCGCCGCCGCGAACTCGGCATGACGCAGGAGCAGCTTGCCCAGCAGCTTGGCGTGAGCGGTCCGGCGGTCAGCAAATGGGAGCAGGGCGCGTCCTATCCGGACGTCACGCTGCTGCCCGCGCTGGCAAGGGCGCTGCATACGGATCTCAATACGCTGATGGGCTTCCGGCGCATGCCGGAAAAGGCGGAAATCACGCAGATGCTTGCGCGCGTAAACGATGCGGTCAGGGAGCAGGGCGTGGACGCAGGCGTTGCGCTTGCGAAAGAAATCCTTCGGGAATACCCGGACTGCGGCGCGCTGCTTTTCGGCCTTGCAGCGACGATCGACGGACGGATGATGATGGCGGGCATGACCGCGCAGGAGCGGGCGGCCTACAGCGCGCAGACGGAGGCATGGTACGCCCGCGCGGCGGAGAGCGAGGACGCCGAGGCGAGGGAAGCGGCGGCGCATCTGCTGGGCTCGTATGCGCTTGGCCGGGGCGACCTGGAGACGGCGCAGAAGATGCTGGAGCGCCTGCCGCAGGAGAGTAAAACGGCGCGATGGACGCTGGAGGTTTCCCTTTTGATGGCACAGGGCGAAAGGGAGGAGGCCAGGACGCTTATGCAGCGGCTGCTGTTTGCCCGCGCGGGGGATATCCAGCAGATGCTCCTGCGGCTGGAGCAGGCGGAGCTGGAGGAAGGAAACCTCGATCGGGCGAAAAAGCTTGCAGACCTGACGCAAGGTTTTGTGGAGCTGATGCGCATGCACCCGTATACGGGACACATGGCGCTTTTGCTGCCTGCGCTGGCGGAAAAGGACGCCGGGTCGAGCCTTGTGCATCTGAAGCGCATGCTTGCCGCGCTGGAGGAGCCGTGGTCCCCGGGCGAATGCCTGCCCTATGACCATGCGAAGATCCAAAGAAGCGGACAGGCCGGACGCGGCATGCTGGGCGGGATCATCCGGGAGCTTGAGGAAAGCGGGGAATATGACTTCCTGCGGGAAGACGCGGAGTTTCAGGCACTGCTTGAAAAATACAGGGAAAACAGATGAACGCGCAAAAAACAGCCGTCGGGTTTTGGCCCCGACGGCTGTTTATGTCACGCATTATGGATAGGCGAGCCGGATATCGTCCCGGCGCACGTTCTTCCAATCAAAGACCTTCGTCAGTTCTTCAAGGCTGGTCGGCCGGTTTTCGGGCAGGACGCCGCAGGAATACGCCAGCATGCCCAGAATCTGCTGCGGGGTCATGACCCTGGCCAGCGCCGTCAGGTCGAGATCCCTGTCGCGCTTGGCGAGGCGGCGGCCCTGGCTGTCCGTCAGCAGCGGAATATGGATATACCCGGGCGTATCAAAGCCCAGCGTCCGCTGGAGAAAAATCTGCCTCGGCGTGGAATGGAGGATGTCCCGCCCGCGGACGATTTCGGTGACGCCGGAGAGCGCGTCGTCGATGACGACCGCCAGCTGATAGCCGAAAAGGCCGTCGGAGCGGCGGATGATCGTATCGCCGCTGTCGCGCGCAGGGTTTTCGGAGATTTCGCCGTACAGACCGTCCTCAAAGGAAATCGTCTCATCCGGCACGCGCAGACGCATCGCGGGGCTGCGTGTCTTCATGCGCCGGGCGATTTCCTCTGCGGAAAGATTCGCGCAGGCGCGGCTGTATACGGGCTCACGGTCGCCGAGGTTCGGCGCGGCGGCTGCGTGCAGCTGCGCCCGGGTGCAGAAGCACGGATAGACGAGCCCGAGCTCCGCCAGGCGGTTCATGTACCGCTGGTAGATTTCCGTCCGCTCGCTCTGATAAAGCGGGGCCTCGTCCCAGTCAAACCCCAGAAAGCGCAGATCCTCGATGCACTGATCGGACAGGCGCCTGGGGCAGCGGGGAACGTCCAGATCCTCGATGCGCAGAAGGAACCTGCCGCCCTCGCTGCGCGCGGAAAGATACGCCAGCAGACAGCACAGGAGATTGCCCAGATGGAGCCTGCCGCTGGGCGTGGGCGCGAAGCGCCCGGTGACCGGGGCGGAAGCGGCCTGCGCGCTCATGCGTCGATCAGCGGGCTGCGAATCCCGCTGGATTTCTTTTCGCCTTCGGGCATGAGCAGCTCGATTTCCAGCTTTTCAAAATCGACCGACTCGGTGAAATGCTCGCGCGCATAAAAGGTCCTTCCGAATTTTTCGAATTCCCGGTTGTGCTTGGGCAGCTGGATCGGGCGCTGCACGTCAAACCTGCGGCAGATTTCCAGAAAGGCCTCCTCGATGTCGTCGTTTTCGATATAGACGGTTTCCTGCATGTGGATGCGGTGATGCCGGATGATCCGGCCCCAAAGTCTTGGCTTGTCCATGTTTGTCTCCTTGCCCCGGCGCGGCGGATGCGGTATAATGGATATTCGCGGGATCCGAATTCCCGCGGATGTTCTCAGAGAGATTCGTGAGTCTGATTGTATCTGATTGAAGGGGATTTGTAAAGGCATGCGGCTGACACTTTGTCCGCTGTTTTCCGGCTCCTCCGGAAACAGCATTTATATTTCCTGCGGCGGCGTCCGCCTTCTGGTGGATGCGGGCATGAGCGCGGCGCGCATCGAGGCGCATCTGCGCGAGATCGGCGTGGACATCCGGGAGATCGACGCGATCCTGGTGACCCATGAGCACGTCGATCATGTCCGCGGGCTCGGCGTGCTGTGCCGCAAGTACGGCGTGCCCGTCTATGCCAACGAGGGCACATGGGACGGGATTCTGCTGCGCGAATCGGGCATTCCGCTGCGCTGCGTGCATACGTTCTATACCGGCGAGGATTTTTATATCGGCCCAATGAACATCCGCCCCTTCCCGATTCCGCACGATGCGAACGAGCCCGTCGGCTACAGCTTTGAATGCCGGGGGCTGCGCTGCGCGGTGGCGACGGACCTGGGACATATCAACGACACGTGGATGGGCGCGATCGCGGGCTGTCAGGCGATCGTGCTGGAAGCCAACCACGACATCGAGATGGTGAACAGGGGCCCGTATCCCTCCCATCTCAAGCGGCGCATCCTCAGCCGTAAGGGGCATCTTTGCAACGAGGACTGCGCGAAGGCGCTTGTGCGCCTTGCGCACAGCGGCACGAAGGCCGTGTTCCTTTCGCATCTTTCCAACGACAACAACCTCCCGGAGCTGGCGTATGACGCTGTCTGCGGCGCGCTCGCGGAGGCGGGGCTGATCGCGGGGGAGGATATCCGCGTGTCGGTTTCCCGCCGGGACAAGGTGTCGGATATGCTCGTGCTCGAGGGCGGGGAACTCTGACGGGCGGAAAAGCGGATTTCCGCGCATAAAAGCGCGCTCTTCTGTGCATCCTGACGGCACAGAAAGGAGTGGTTTGATGGATCGGCTGTCTTTGCTGCTGGTCATCGTCGGCGCGATCAACTGGGGTCTCGTGGGCCTTTTCCAGTTTGATCTGGTGGCGTTCCTCTTCGGCGGTCAGGCTTCGCTGATTGCGCGCGTGCTCTATACGGTGATCGGCGCGGCCGGCGTATGGAGCATCTCGATGCTCTTTGCGCACAGAACGGAAAACGCAGCCCCGCGCATCGACGGCGCGGGCGCCTGAATTCAGCATCATAGCTTTGCCCTGCAGGGGCCTGCGCATGCATACGCAAGCGATTCCCTGCAGGGCAAAAAATTACTGAAAACGCATCAATTCCCCCCTGTCATATCCCAAACCGATGGTGTATAATAGAAATACACGACGGTATAGACGGGAGGTTGCGGTGTGAGCGCGATTGGAGAGCAGTTTTCTGCGGTGCTTTGGAACATATTCAACAGGCCGCGCCTGGTCGACCTGATCGACATCCTGCTGCTGACCTTTGTCATCTACTATGCGCTGGTGCATATCCGCAAGACGCGCATGTCCCAGACGCTCAAGGGCGTCGTGATTCTGATCGCCGCGACCTGGCTGAGCGACGTCATCGGCATGCGCACCATCCATGCGCTGCTTTCCTGGGCGATCAACGCAGGTCCTGTGCTGATCATCGTCCTGTTCCAGCCGGAGATCCGGCGCGTTCTGGAGGAGCTGGGCACGAGCACCGTGCTCGATCCTTCCATGCGCATGCAGCAGCTGAGCAATACGGACCTTGTGATCGACGAAATGATTCTGGCGCTGGAGCATATGTCCCGCCGCCGCGTCGGCGCGCTGATCGTCATCGAGAACAAAACGCGCCTCAACGACGTAATCGCAACCGGCACGCCGGTCGACGGCAAGGTTTCTCAGCCCCTTCTGGAAAACATCTTCGAACCGAACACGCCGCTGCATGACGGCGCCGTGATCATCCGCGCGGATCGCGTCGTGGCTGCGGCGTGTTTGCTGCGCCTGTCGGATACCACGGGCGTGGGCCGCGATCTGGGCACGCGCCATCGCGCGGGCCTTGGCGTAACCGAGGTGTCCGATGCGACGGTCTTTATCGTCTCCGAGGAGACGGGCATCATTTCCATGGCCAGGGGCGGTCAGCTCGTGCGCCATCTGGATGATTCCTCGCTGCGCCAGATCCTCCACGGCCTTTACGACAAGGAGGAGAAGGACGTGCGGCTGACCATGCCGCGGATTCATCTGAAGCAAAGGAGGCGAGGCGCGCATGATGAACAGCAGACCGACAAAAAGGCCTGACGCGCCGCGCGGTCCGTTCCGCAAGCTGCGTCAGGGCGTGATGCGCCTGATGGAGAGCAAGCGCTTTCTGGCGGTGCTTTCCCTGCTGATTGCGATATTCGCCTGGAGCGCGCTGGTCGCTTCCGACGGCACGCTCACCAGACAGAAGGTCTTCCCCAACGTATCCGTGAACGTCACCGGCGAATCCACGCTCAAGAGCCGCGGCTATATCGTCATGGACGATATCGAAGAGATGGTGCCCGGCGTGCGCATGGTCGTGGAGATCGCCCAGCAGAATTATAACCGCGTCACCGGCACGTCCTATAATCCGCATTTCGATCTGGCGCAGATCGACGGCGAGGGCGAGAAGGAACTGACGATCAACTATTCCTCCCAGCTTTACGGCCCGGTCGTCTCCTGCGAGCCGGACAGCATCACCGTCAATGTCGAGCGGTATATGACCCGCCGCGTGCCGGTCGTGCTGGAAATGGTCGGCGCGGCGCCGGAGGGCATTTATCTGGATTCCTACAGGACCGACCCGTCGATGCTTTCCGTCTCCGGCCCGCAGTCGCTGGTATCGAAGGTGGCGCGCGTGCTGGTGCGGCTGGATATGACCTCGCTCACCCTGGACAGGGCGACGGACCGTACGGCGCTCAAAATCCAGCTGCAGGATTCCGCAGGCAAGCAGATTCCTACGGACATGCTCGAGGTGACCAATCAGACGGTTATCACGGATGCAGTGATCGTCGAGACCGAAATCGTGCCGACGAAGCGCGTGTCGGTCGATCTGTCCGCCTTTGTCACCGGCAAACCCGCCGCGGGCTATGAGCTCGTCCGCGTGACGACGGGGCAGGATTTCTTCTTCGTCGCCGCGCAGCGGGAGGTGCTCGATTCGATTGAAACGGTCACGACGGAGCTGCCGATGGACATCACGGACGCCGTGCAGGATAGGACCGGCTATGTCCGCCTCAAGCGCCTGACCGGCATCGAGAACACCCTGCCCACGGAAATCGCCGTGACGGCCGAAATCCGCGAGCAGACGATCGAACGGACGATGCGCTCGATCGAGGTCGAAGTCGACGGCCTCGCCGAGGGCCTGTCCGCGAGGCTCTCTGCCGGCAAGGTGACCGCGCAGCTGACCGGCCCGTATACGTTTATCGACCCGCTCGACCGCGAGGACGTCCGCCTGTTCGTGGATGTATCCTCCCTCGGCGAGGGCGAGCATGTGCTGCCGGTGCAGATCCGCATCGACAACGCGCCGGAATTCTCCTGCGCGCTCAGCGAGCCGGAAATCACTGTGACGCTGAAGGCGAAATAAGTACACAACGCGGGCGACAGCCCCTTTCCGGCCGCGCAATGCGACCGGATTTTTGATCTTGCGAAAACGGATGCAGCGGCTCATGCGCCGCGCATGATGGGGAGGCAGTATGGGAACACTGGCAGATTCTCTTTTTACGGTACTGATGAGCTGGGTGCGCGCGCTGGTCAGCGGGATCTGGGCGCTGTTTTCTGCGGAGCATACGACGGCGCTTGAATTCCTCGGGAAGAACTGGCTGCTGATCGTGGCGGTGCTCGTCGCCGCGGGCCTTGTGATCGACTGGATCATCTGGCTGCTCCGCTGGCAGCCGTACCATCTCTGGGCGCAGCGCGCGCGCAGGATTCTGCGCATCGAGGAGCCGGAGGAGGAAGAGGAAACGCACACGCGCGCGCATGCCGCCGTGACCCGGAGCATGGAGGACGTTTCCCCGCGCGCGGACGAACCGCAGGAGGACGACGGCATGGCGCCGCTGTATATCTCCGAGGCTTTTGACGAGGAGCAGGCGCGCGAGGCGATCGCCTATGCGGACAGCGTGCCGGATGAGGAGCTGCGCGCGTATCCGGGCATGCGCTACGGCGCGCAGCCCGCGCTGCAGGAGGATCTGAGCGGTACGACGAAATACACCGCCATGCGCGCGGAGGGACCGGGCGCGGCAGAGGTTGCGCGCCGTCGGGCGGAGATCGACGCATGGCAGCAGCAGATGCAGGAAGAAGCGCGGGCACAGGCCGAACAGGCGCGCCTTGCCAAAGAGGCATACGAGGCGGAGCAGGCGCGCCTTGCCAAAGAGGCATACGAGGCGGAGCAGGCGCGCCTTGCCAAAGAGGCATACGAGGCCGAACAGGCGCGCCTTGCACAGGAGGCGTACGAGCGCGAACTGGCGGAGTACGAACGCAAGAAAGCGCAGTATGAGCTGGAGCTGGCCGAATACGAGCGCCAGAAGGCCGCTTATGAAGCGCAGCTTGCGGCCCAGGCGGAGCAGGAAGCCGCCGCGCAGCAGGCGCAGGCCGCGGCAGCGCCGGGAGCGTCCCGCCGCCGCAGGGCGGCTGTGCAGACCTACAGCGATTATATCGAGGGCGATACGGTTTCCGAGCTGCCCGCCCCGCCGGACTGGCCGCAAATGCAGCAGGCCGTGCGCAGGACGCAGGAAAAGCCGGCCGAAAAGCAGGACGGGAAGAAGAAAAAGAGCGGCGCGCTCATTTCCCGTGTGGCGAAGATGATCGAGCCCGAAGAGGAAGAGCTGATCACGAGAAAATCCCTGCCGCCGCGTGTCGATCCGCACGAGGCGTATCGCCCCGCGAAGACGCCGCGCAGCGGCCGTAAGGCATAAGCGCATGGAGAATACCCTGATTTTCGAAGGACTGGCTTCCGGCGTGTCGCTGGTTTTGATGGGCCTTTGCGGCGCGGGGCTGCTGGTTCGCTTTGTCCGCGTGCTTCGCGGACGGGAGGCTGCGGATGGTCTGGGCCCAAACCGGGTCTATGCGCCGCCGGGCGAGCTGGCTCTTGCGGCTGCGGCGTGTCTGCTGTCGCGGCTGGCGCTGTTTGTATTGGCCTATGCGATGGCAAAGCTCCTCGGCCTTGCGCAGGGGGGCCTTTTTTCCTCGCTGGAGGCGACGTGGACGCACTGGGACGCGCACCACTACATCGGCATCGCGCGGGATGGCTATACCGCCGTGGGCGACGAGCGGCTGAGGCTGGTCTTTTTTCCGCTGTATCCGTGGCTGATGCGCCTGCTTGCGCCGGCGACGGGCGGCAGCCTGTTCGCCTCGGGCACGCTGATTTCGCTTCTGTGCGCCTCGCTGAGCACGGCGCTTGTGTATGACCTTGCGTATCTGCACGGCGGGCGGGAGACGGCGCGCCGCGCTGCGGCATATTTCCTGCTCAGCCCGCTGAGCGTGTTTTTGTGCTGCGTCTATACGGAATCGCTGTTCATTGCCTGCACGCTGGCGACTGTCTGCCTCCTGCGCAGGGGCAGACCCTGGCTTGCCGCGCTATTTGGCATGGCGAGCGCGCTGACGCGGATGCCGGGCGTGATCATTTCCGGCCTTTTGATCATCGCCTTTATCGGGAAGGCGGCGCGCAGCGGGCTGAAGCTGCGCGAGGCGCTTGCCTGCGCGGGGCAGGTGCTGCTCGTGTTTGCCGGTCTGTTTGTTTATTGGGCGGTCAACTGGGTGGTGACCGGCGATCCGATGACCTACCTCGCCTATCAGCGGGAGAACTGGTATCAGCAGCCGGGCTCGTTCTGGGGCTCCGCCGCCAATACGATGTTCTATTTTCTGATCGGGTGGGAAGGCAGCGACTGGCTGTGGACGTGGGGCTTTCAGCTTCTGTGCATGCTGGTCGTGTTTCTGCTGCTCGCTTTCCGGCAGAAGGATCTGCCGTTTGATCTGGCAGCGTACAGCTTTGTGTATGTCGCCGTCGTCCTTTCGCCGACATGGCTGCTCTCCGGCGCGCGTTATCTGTATGCGCTGTGCGCGCTGCCGCTGCTGCTTTCACGGCTTCCGTTTGGGCGGAGGGGGCACGGCGCGATGATGCTTGTCTCGGGCTGTCTGCTGGTCGTGTGGGTGTTCGGCTATACGATCGCCCTTGAGGTGCTTTAGTTTTGCGAAGGAGGAATACGGATGCTGTATGTATCTTATGAGGAGGCGGTCGCGGCGATGCGGCGCGGCCTTGCGAAGCTGATGCCCGGGGAGACGGCGCAGCGCTTTGCGGAGATCTTCGCGGGGAATTCCTTCGACGGCGTGCACAGCCATGGCATGAACCGCTTCCCGCGCTATATCGCGGATATTCAAAGCGGTTTGTGCGATGCTTCGGTCACGCAGGCGGAGCGTGTGAGCGGTCTTGGCGGTCTGGAGGTCTGGGATGCGCATTTTGGCATCGGCCCGCTGATCGCCCAGCAGATGACGGAGCGCGCAATCGAGCTGGCCGGGACGCATGGCATTGCCTGTGTGGCCCTGCGCAACAACAGCCACTGGCTGCGCGCGGGCCGCTATGGCCTGATGATGGCGGACGCAGGCATGATGGGCCTGTGCATGACCAATACCTGCATGAACCTGGTCGCCTACGGCGCGAAGGAGCCGTCCACGGGCAATAACCCGATCACCATCGCGATTCCGCGCAGGGCCGGCAGTCTGGTGATGGACATGGCCGTCAGCCAGTATGCGTTCGGCAAGCTGGAAATCATGGCCCAGCAGGGAAAGATGCTCGATGCGGCCTGCGGCTATGACGCGGCCGGGCAGCCGACAGCCGATCCCAAAGAAATTGTCAATAGCGGCCTGATGATGCCGATGGCCCTGTGGAAGGGCAGCGCGCTGTCGATCATGATCGACATGATGGCGTCGATGCTGTCTCTGGGACGGACGTCGCTTGAAATCGGCAAGCCGTCGGACGGCGAAAAGGGTATGAGCCAGCTGTTCATCTGCATGAATCCTGCTGCGGTGGTCGATATGGACGCGGCGGATGAAAAGATCGAAAAGACGGCTGCGTTCCTTGAGCAGCTTGAGCCGATGCAGGGCATGAGCGGCGTTCATGCGCCGGGCGCAAATCTCCAGAAAACGCGCGCGCGCAGCCGGGCGGAGGGAATTCCCGTGACCAGGGAAACATGGGAAAAGATCCTGCAGGCAGGCGCATAAAGCAAAAAACCTTCCTCATCCGGGAAGGTTTTGATTTTATTCGGGCCATGTCAGTCCCTTCGGGGCTTGTAGATGATTTCATGCTCGATGCTTGCCCAGAGATCCATCTGCGGCGTGCGCAGCTGAATCTCGGCGGGGATGGGACAGTCGAGCCCGCTGACGGCGATCTGCACGAGCAGATGCAGGCTTTTGTAGCCGCTGCGCTTGGGCCAGCGGATATAGTCGTGCTCGGCGAAGCAGGAAAGAACGGCCGATTCGCGCAGAAGCGATGCGAAGCTGTATACGGCGGATACGTCGCAGAGCACGACGCGCAGCCCGGCGACGTCGCGCAGCGCGCAGGCAGCCATCTGCGCGGAGGCGGGAAGACCCTTTTTGCGGAGCTTATCGCGGATGGACGCAGGGCTTTTGAGCCGGAACGTGATCTCCCGGATGCATTCCCTGCCGGACAGGGCGGCATGGCGTCCGCGCAGGACGCTGATTTCGCGCAGCGCGGTTTCGACTGCGGCGGCATACGGGCTGTAAAACGCGGGCGGAAAATCAGGATCCGGTATGCGCAGCATGCCGGAGGGCATCTTTTGTGCGGCGGACATGGCGTCTGGTCGATGCAATCGGATTCACCTCGGATTCTGATGTTGGGCGGGAAAGGGACGTAAGATGAGCATAGCACGCCTGTTTGAACGGAGCGCGGCGGATGCGGGAAGCAAATGCGGCGGCTTCTGACAAAATGGCCTGCGGACAAGCGAACGCCGCAAGAAAGCTGATCCAGCATATGAACGGCAGGGGGAATTTATGCCGCCGCCGATTTCGCGCTGTACAGAAGGAGGGTTTTTCAGTATAATAAACAGGGATAAAATTGATATCCGTGAAAGGAATTGGGACCATGACAAAAGACTTTGTAAGCGACGGCCTGCGCTCAGCCCTGAAGCGGCAGCCCGGCCGCGCCGCAAAAGCGGCGCTCTGGGCGCTGTCGATCGCGGTCTTCTATGTGTTTGCGCGCTGTGCGCGGTATGCGAAAATTGACGAATTCAGCGGCTATCGCATGGATGAGCTGATTACGATCACGGCGATTGTATATACGGCGATCTATGCCGTTTCGCATGGCGTGCAGCTTGGCGCATGCCGGCGCATGACGCTCGGCGTGCATGTGCTTCTGGCGGTCGTGACGGGCGCTGTCCTGCTGGGCAAGATCTCTTTGCTGGATTATGTCAGCGACGACTATTCGATCTTCCTGAGCAACTGGATCTACGAGTATTCGCAGATGGGCGTCAGGGAAGGCCTGGGCCGCTATATCGGCAGCGACTATACGCCGCCGTATCTGTATCTGCTGCAGATCATCTCCCGGGTGGAGAATTACCCGTGGCAGTACATGGTCAAGGCGATTTCGATCGCTGCGGAGATCCTGATGGCGTACGCGCTGATGAAGCTGGCGTCCCTGAGAGTTCGCGGCGAGGGCGCGCAGATCATGGTTTTTCACATGGCCTCGCTTCTGCCGACGGTCGTCTTCAACGGCGCGTACTGGGGGCAGTGCGATGTGATCTATACCTCCCTTTGCCTGATGGCGCTGTACAGCGGCCTCAAAAAGCGCAGCGCACGCAGCATGATCTTCTTCGGCCTGGCGCTTTCCTTCAAGCTGCAGACCGTATTCTTCCTGCCGGTGATGCTGCCGCTGTGGCTGCTAAGGGACATCAAGCTCCGCCATCTGGTGCTGATTCCGGCGGCGTATATGGCGATGATGGTTCCGGCGCTGTGGGGCGGCAAATCGCTGCATCATGTGCTGACCGTCTATATCCAGCAGTCGGGCAATTATAACTTCATTTCCATGAACGCGCCGAACTGGTATCAGTTCCTGCCGGATCTGGGCAGCGAGCTGCTGTATAACATGTTTGGTTCGATGGCCATGGCGCTGGGCTTTGCCTGCATGATGGCGATGTGCGCGCTGGTATGCATGTACCGCAGGAACCTCACCACGGACAGCGTGGTGCTTTCCTGCCTGGTGATGCTCGCGGGCATTCCGTATTTCCTGCCGAAGATGCACGAGCGCTATACCTTCGGCGCGGACGTGCTGGCGCTGGTCGCTGCGGCATACAGGCCGGGCAGGCGCGCGCTCCTGCCGCTGTGCTTCGGCTTTGCGTCCTATGTGGCGTATACGGCGGGCCTTCCGGGCGAGAGGATCATGGATCTCAAATGGGCGGCGATGTTCCAGGGCGCGGGCCTTGCGCTGGCCGCTGCGGAATTGTATCGCTCGCTGGCGAAACCGGAGTCCGATGCGCTTGCGGAGGTGAAGGCATGATGAACGAAAAGAAATGCGCGATAACGGCCCGTGGGATGCTCAGCGATCCGGTCCGCGCGCTGATGACGTATGACGTCTGCCGAAAAGGGCAGCTGCTGCTGGGCGCTGTGCTGATGGCGGTGTTTTATGCGCTGGTGATGAAGCTCGGCGCAGCGATGGACGGCGTCGCGGTGATCGCGGCGGTCGGCGTGCTCGGCGCGGCAATCCTGACGGCGTTTGCCTGGGGCGCGCTTTCCGGCAAGCAGCCGATGATGGTGCTTTTGTGCCTGGCGGCGATGAGCATGCTCGCCGTCGGCGCGCATCTGGCGATGCTGGATATCACGCCGGGGCGCTATCCGAATCTGCTCAAGCCGATGCTGGACGACATGTGGAATTACGAGCTGGTGACGGCGATGGCCTGGGAGGACGGCAGCTGGTCGGGCGTGTATCTGATCGTGATGGCGCTTGTCTCCCGGCTGGAGAGCTTCTCGCAGCTCTATGCGCTCAAGCTCTTTGACATGATCTGTCAGTGTCTGGCGGCGGGCGCGGTGCTTCGCCTCGCGCTTTTGCGCGGCGCGAAGACGACCGGCGCGATGGCGGCGATGTTCTGCGCGGTGCTTGCGCCGACGATGCTGATGAACGCCGGCGTCTGGGCGCAGTGCGACGCGACGTTTGCGATGCTGACGCTTTGGGGCCTTGTGCTGCTGCTTGGCGGCCGCCCGATGCTCGGCTGTGTGCTCTGGGGCGCTGCGCTGGGCACGAAGCTGCAAAGCGCGTTCCTCTTCCCGCTGCTGATCGTGCTGTTTATGGAAAACAGGGTGCAGCTGCGTCATCTTCTTGCGCTGATTCTGGCGGCTTTCCTCAGCCAGATCGCGATCGTGCTGGATGGTCAGGGCGTCATGTCCATGATCACGCGCTATGCGCTGCAGCTGGACGACGCGCGCTGGGGAACTGTCGGCCTTGCCGACTGCGCGCCGGGCGTGTACGGCCTGATGCGCATTGCCTCCGTCCGCGAATTCAGCGGCATGGGTCTGTATTTCGGCATCGCCTGCGCGCTGCTGACGGTGATGGCGCTGCTGCGCAGCAGAAAGCCGCTGACAAACGACACGCTGATGATGGCTGCGCTGCTGCTTGGCTGCGGGCTGCCGCTCGTGCTGCCGCAGATGAACGCGCGCAGCCTGTATCTGGCGATCATGCTGGCTTTTGCCTGCGCGGGCAATGCGCGCAGGGTGATGGCGGCGGGGCTGCTGGAGTTCGTGTCGATCTGCAGCCACATGCTGGCGATCTTTGGCGGCGAGGTGATTCCGATGATTCCGATGAGCCTGCTGGCGATTGGGGCGGCGGTGCTCGTCCTGCTTGAGCTGCTCCCGCTCATCGGCGCGGGCAGGCGCGGGGAGGCGCAGGAAGCATGACCGGAAAGAAGCTGAGCGCAGGGCTTGACCGCGCGGACGAGGCGCTGCGCGCGCTGCTCATGGGCAGGGGGATGCCGCTCTGGCCGGCTGCTGCCGTGACGTTTGCGGCGTTCTTCGCGCTGATGATGACCAGGACGCTGACGCAGCTCGCCGGCGCGGCGTTTGCCGCGCGCGCGGCGGCGGTGCTGATGCTCTGTCTGCCGCTTGCGGTGATGCTGGGCTTTGCGATGGATGCCGTGCGCAGCAGGGGCGGCGGGCTTTTTGCGGCTCTGGCAGCCTGCGCGCTGTGCGCGGTGGCGATGCTCGCGCGCGTGAGCTTTATCGAGCGCTCCTCCGGCGATTACGACATCTACCTCGCCGATTGGCTCAGTCGCCTTGCAGCGGGCTCCTTCGGCGAGGGCATGAGGGCGAATATCGGCGAATACAATGTGCTCTATCAGTATATTCTCTTTGTGATTACGCGCCTGCCTGTGCCCGCGCTGTATGCGGTCAAGGCGGTTTCCTTCATCGGCGACGCTTTCCTCGCGGGCGCTGCCGCGCGCCTTGCCGGGCGCGATGGCAGGCGGAGCCTTGCGGCCTTCGGCGTGGTGCTCCTTCTGCCGACGGTCGTGCTCAACGGCGGCATGTTCGCCCAGTGCGACAGCCTGTATGCGGCCTGCGCGCTCTGGGGTCTGGCGCTCTGCCTGGAGGGCAGGCCCGCGCGCTCGGCGGTCTGCTTTGCGCTCTCTCTGTCCTTCAAGCTCCAGAGCGTGTTCATCCTGCCGATGGTCGCTGTGCTCTGGGCGAACAGGAAATACACGCTGCGGGATGCGCTGGCGTTCGTCGGCGCGCTCTTTGCGGTGATGCTCCCGGCGCTGCTGGGCGGCAAGAGCGTCATGGATATCGTGGGCATCTATACCGCGCAGACGGGCATTTACACGGGTCTCAATTACAACGCGGCGAATTTCTTCGCGCTGATGCCGACAGAGGGGCTCGATGTGTACGCGTACGGCAATTTTGCCATGGCGCTGGCTTTCGGCGCATGCGCGCTGCTGGTGTATGCGGGCGTCCGCTCCGGGGAGAAAACGACGGACGGACAGTATCTGCATTTGGCTCTTTTGATGGTGCTGGCCATCGTCTTCCTCCTGCCGAGGATGCATGAGCGGTATTTCTACATGGCGGGCGCGCTGAGCGCGGCGCTGGCCTGCAGGCGCGGCGGGCGGATGGTTCCTGCCGCGGCGCTCATTGAGCTGGCGATGCTTTCGACCTATTGGACGCTCTGCGTTTCTCTTTCGCAGGCGGCGCTGATGATGCTTGCGGCGCTTGCGATTCTGCTGTCGGCGGGAAATGGCGATTGCCGGGAAAGCTGAAACGTGCTATAATAAATCAACAACCTGTCAATCGACGACAAAAGATGTATGCCATGTGCGGAACGGAGGCTGAATATGAATCGTGAAGAGATGCTGGCCTTTTTGAAGAATGTCGCCCGCGGCATTGCGACGATGTTCGGCCCGAATTGTGAGACGCTGGTGCATGATATGACGCGGCCGGGTCATCCGATTCTTGCGATCTATCATGGCACGGTGACCTCGCGCGAGGTCGGCTCGACGGCGGATATCTTCGGCGATATCGGCGATTACGACGAGACGATTTACGAGAAGAAGGACTACACCAACCAGCTGGTGCTCTCCCGCGACGGACGGACGCTCAAGAGTTCGACGTTCAACATCGTCGGCGAGGATTTCCATTTCGCGCTGGGCATCAACATGGACATCACCAACATGGTTCGTGCGACGCAGATGCTCTCCGAAATCACGGCGACCAGCGGCGAGCTGCAGCAGACGATTCTGCAGGATGCGCGCAGTCAGCTCGAGGAGCTTCTGCGCGAGTGCATCAGCGCCGTGGGCAAGGAGCCGGAGCTGATGAAGAAGACCGACCGCATGCGCATCATCCGCATGCTCTATAAGCGCCGCGCCTTCACCTATCAGAAATCCGTGGCGATCGTCGCAGAGCGGCTGAACGTCTCCCGCTATACGGTCTATAAGTACATGCATGAGCTGGAAGAGGCGGAGAAGAAGGGCGAGCACCTGACCGACTGAGCGGCGGGCTGTGCGGCGGGCTGTGCCCGCACCCGGTGACCTTCGGCTTGCTTCTAAGGGCATCATTCGCACGGTGGGCGCTCTGATGCCTTACCTGGCAATACGAGGACCTTGCTGGTCTGAATCCGCTGCGTACGGGCGGAGGGCCCTTCGCAGCTGCTTTGACGAGGCAAATAACAAAAGCACCGATCAATCGGTGCTTTTGTTATGAGGCTGATAAATGCCGAGGTTGAGAATGGGCTTGCGTCCGATCATGCGGTCGATCGGCTCGTGAATCCGGCTTTCTGCGTGGTTGACATAACCGACAATCATGTCGCACTGATAAGCCATCCAGATGTTGCGGCGCGGTATGCAGGTGTCATCGCAGATGCCGGCAAGAATATCGGGGAGGAAAGCCCGGTCGTAGCCGCGGCGCAGCGAGCTGCCGGAGGGAGGATAGGCATATATCTGAACAAGACGAATCTGCGGATACTGCGCCTTGAGCGAGATGACAACCTGTGCAGCCAGCGCATCGAATTCGCCGTAGCAGCCGTCCCAGAATTCCGTCACGCCGTATTGCGTAATCGCCTTGATAACGGCTTCGCGCAGGCTCGGTTCAAGGTCCTCCGGAATTTCGCGATGACCGAAAAAGGCACAGATCTTTGTCATATAGTCTCCTCCTATTTCAAAGGGGATCACTTAACAGTGAGTCCAATTATAATGAGTTATCTTATCTGAATTCATTATATATAATAATCCCATCGAAGTAAAGAGGGGATTATATGCTGGTATACGAACAGAGTGATTATGGGTCAATTGAACTCAGAATCGAAGATATCCTCGCCCGGAAGAAAATTTCGAAGAATAGAATCTGCAAGGATTTGGATATACCCAGAGCTAATTTCAATCGCTACTGCCGCAATGATTTTCAGCGTATCGACGCAGCGCTGATCTGTAAGCTGTGCTGGTATCTGGAGATTGATATCGGCGAGCTGGTCGTCTATAAACGTCCGAAGGAAGAGAAATAAAGAAAGAGCATCGGCTTTTGCCGATGCTCTGATAATTTGCGTCAGAATCAGTTTCGGAGCGCCTGATGCGCGAACGAAACGGGTTTAGACCATGAAAGCCGTCGTATCGCAAAGCCGGGCGCCGGAGGCCCATCCGGCCGATCGGCGCCATGAAGAAGCAAGGCGAAGCGCAGCGGCAGCGCGCACTGCGCGCTCAGCCCTTGACCGCGCCGGCGACGACGCCCTCGATGATGTACTTCTGGCAGGCGAGGTAGAGGATGATGATCGGGATGACGGTGATCATGATGCACGCCATCATCGGACCCATTTCCACGCGGCCGTAGCTGCCGCGGAAGTACTGGATGGCCATCGGGATGGTGCGGTATTTCTTGATATCCAGCACCAGGGTCGGCAGGAGGTAGTCGTTCCAGACCCACATGGTTTCAAGGATCGCTGTGGAAATCGCGGTCGGCTTGAGGATCGGGAAGACGACCTTAAAGAAGATCTGCAGCGGATTGCAGCCGTCGATCATCGCGGCTTCTTCAATCGCCAGCGGAACGGACTTCATGAAGCCGGTGAACATAAACACGGCGAGGCCCGCGCCGAAGCCGAGATAGATGATGCAGATGTTGAACGGGGTATTCAGCTTCAGGGTATCGGCCGTCTTGGCGAGGGTGAACATGACCATCTGGAACGGGACGACCATGGAGAACGCGCACAGCAGGTACATCAGCTTGGAGGCGAGGATGTTGACGCGGGTGATGTACCAGGCGCACATCGAGCAGCACAGGATGATCAGCGCGACGGAGGTCACGGTGATGATCACGGAATAACCGAAGGAGGACAGGAAGTTCATCTGCGTGACGCCATGCACATAGTTGGCAAGGCCTACGAAGGTTTCACTGGTCGGCAGGGTGAACACCGTGGCGGTGGAAATCGCGGTTTCCAGCTTCAGGGAGTTGATCAGGATCAGGATCACCGGATAGATCCACAAAAGGCACAGCGCAGTCAGCAGCACGATCAGCGCGGCGTCGACGACGCGGCGGGCGCCGGATACAGCGCCGTCATGGTAGGTCTTCTTAGCCATTACTGCTGCACCTCCTTACGACGGGTGAAGTAGAGCTGAACGAGGGAAATGGAGATGACCAGCAGGAAGAAGACCACGGCCTTCGCCTGACCGATGCCCTTCCACTGCGCGCCGGCGCGGGCATAGAAGGTATCGTAGATATTCAGCGCCAGCATCTGGCTCGCCTTGGCCGGTTCGCCGCCGGTGAGCGCGAGGTTCTGGTCGAAGAGCTTGAAGGAATTGGTCAGCGTCAGGAAGGTACAGATGGTGACGGAGGGCATGACCATCGGCAGCTTGACCTTGATGAGCGTCTGGAAGCTGGTCGCGCCGTCGATAGAAGCGGCCTCGATCAGATCGCCGGGGACATTCTGAAGGCCGGCAATGTAGATGATCATCATATAGCCGATCTGCTGCCAGCACATCAGGATGATCAGGCCCCAGAAGCCGTATCTGGCGTCCAGCGCGAGCAGCGGCAGGCCGAGGTTGGTCAGCAGGCCGTTGAGCAGGATCTGCCAGATATAGCCAAGGACGATGCCGCCGATGAGGTTAGGCAGGAAGAACACGGTGCGGAAGGCATTCGTGCCCCGGAGGCCGCGGGTCAGCGTCAGCGCGAGCGCGAAAGCGAAGATGTTGATGAGAATCGTGGAGACGATGGTGAACCTTGCGGTGAACCAGAAGGCCTCGACGAAGGTTGCATCCTGGAAGACCTTGATGTAGTTGTCCAGACCGACGAATGTTGTCTTCGAAACGGTAATGAATTTATGGAAAGAAAGATAAATGCCCCACAGGAACGGCCAGATGAAGCCGATGATGAAGGCAGCCAGTGTCGGGAGCAGGAACACAGGCCAGTATTTCTTGATGGCGTTTTCCATGACGGATCAATCCTCCCGGATGAATTCAGGTGTTTCAGGCAACCTGCAAAAGCGCATGTCAGAAATCGAGATGTGCTTTTGCTGATTGCCCTGTTAGCATGGGGTACGTGCAGAGGATACGGCAAATGATAAAGAAGAGGGCGGGCGATGAGCCCGCCCTCTTGAAAGCGCGAATGAGATGATTAGTGGGTGAGCGCGTACTCGGTCGCCCAGCCATCGACGAAGGCGGACACAACCGCAGCCCAGTCGCCGGTGCCGGCCGCATAGGCGGTCAGGGCAGAACCGACGCCGTTCTTCCATTCCTCAGACGGCATGGTCGGGAAGTTCCAGGAAACCGGAGCCTTGCCCGCAGCGGTCAGGGCGGTGTCAACCGCGACCAGCGGATTGGTAGAAGCGTACTCGCCGGTGAAGGTGTCGAACGGAACGACGAAGCCCATATCCTGAGACATGCACTTGCGGCCTTCCTCGGAGGTGATGACCCACTCGAGGAACGCGATGGTCGCGTCGATGTCTTCCTGCTCAGCGATGGCGTTCACGCACCAGTAGTTCTCGGTGCCGGTGCACAGGCCCTGGTTCTCCTCGCCCTCAACGCCGATGTAGATCGGGAGCATGGTGAGGTTCTCAGCGCCGAGTTCCTTCACGTCGTTCCAGGCCCAGGTGCCGTTCTGATAGAAGACGGCCTTCTCGCCAACAAACTCAGCAACAGCGTCGTTGCCGGTCTTGGAAGCCAGCAGGGCCGGCTCGCAGGTGCCGTTGTTGATGTACAGATCCCAGATCGCCTTGTAGTTGTCCAGGTAGGTGCCCTTGATGGCAGCGGTGTTGCCGATGCCGTCAGCCTGATACTCGTAGTAGATCGGCATGTTGGCCAGGTGGGTCTTGAAGCGCCAGTCGGAGGAGCCGTCCATGCCGGCGGAAGTGAACGCGCCGTCGAGGCCGAGCTCAGCCTTGCGGGCCTGGATGTCTTCGGCGACCTTCTTGAGGGTCTCGAAGTTGGTGATGTCGGCGACGGTGTAGCCGGCCTTCTCCAGCAGCTTGGTGTTGGCGATGATGCCGTAGGTCTCGATGACGTACGCAACGCCCTTCACAGCGTCGCCTTCCTTCAGGGCGAAGGCGTCGTTGGTCAGGTGCTTGACCAGCTCGGTGTCGGCGAGGTCATAGCAGTAGTCAGTCCAGTTGGCCAGACCGACCGGGCCGTTGACCTGGAACAGGGTCGGGCACTCGCTCTTCTCGATTTCGGACATGAGGGTGGTCTCGTAATCGCCGGAGGCGGCGGTCACGACGGTTACCGGCACGCCAGTCTGCTCGGTGTAGATCTTGGCGAGCTCCTGCCACTGAGCATCCTGCTCGGGCTTGAAGTTCAGGTAGTAGACGGAGGCGTCGGCGGAGGCGGTGACGGCCAGAGCCATGCACAGCACCAGCGCGAGGGCCAGGGCGATGATCTTCTTCATAGTGAAAGATCTCCTTCCGAAATAATATTCTGCACGGGAATTCATGCGTTTCCCGCAAACAGCATACGATACAATTTGTTATATGGAAACATTTCCGGTAACGTTTCCGAACAATCATTGATGCATGTATTGTAAAATAGAACAC
Organism: Clostridia bacterium; assembly: GCA_017436605.1. Taxonomy (GTDB): domain Bacteria; phylum Bacillota; class Clostridia; order Christensenellales; family Aristaeellaceae; genus Ventricola. The sequence goes on from JAFSCW010000080.1 coordinate 43,427, forward strand.
CTGTTTTGTCAATGGCTAATTAAAAAGTTAAACTTGTATACTACAGAATAGCCAAAGAGGACATATATGACAATTGAATGGGTATGAGGCATATATTGCAGAAAAGCAGGGGCATCACGGCGCGATTCAAGAAGAAACAGCCGATACAGCGGAGAAATGGGAAAGATGCATTGAAAAAAAAACGGGTTTCCGCTATAATATTCAGGTTAGCAATATCATGAGAAGCGCGCATATGCGCAGGAAATAATCGGAGGAATGCATCCATGAAACTCGGCGTCGTCGGACTGCCCAACGTCGGCAAGTCCACCCTGTTTAACGCGATCA
>JAFSCW010000081.1 GCA_017436605.1 Clostridia bacterium
CTGGCCGATAAAAAGTACGGCTCAACCAGGCAGGGCATTGCGCCGTTCTATGCCGACAAGTATCAAAAAAAGACCGTGCTTGCCGGCGAACTGCTCTATCCTGAAAAGCTGCGCGCACATCTCGCCGACCTCCTTGCCTGGAAAAACCTGACGATCGCTGGCGTATATGGCGCAGTCCCTATCACTATGGAAGAGATTGACGCATGGCTGGAAAGCTGCTGCGAAAGGATCAAGCCCTATATCTGCGATACGGGCGCATTCCTCCGGCAGGCGCAGAAGGCCGGAAAGCGGATTCTCTTTGAAGCCCAGCTGGGAAGCCTTCGCGATCTGGACTACGGCATCCATCCTTATACGACGTCCTCCAATACCCTTGCAGCCTATGCCCCCATCGGCGCAGGTTTGCCCAGTGCCAAAATCGACAGAATCGTTGGCGTCGTCAAGGCGTATTCCACCTGCGTGGGCGAGGGGCCGTTTGTCTGCGAGTTGTCCGGCGCGGAGGCGGACAAACTGCGGCAGGCAGGCTTTGAATACGGCGCAAAAACCGGACGTCCGCGCCGCGTCGGCCCCATTGATCTGGTCGCCACGCGCTATGGCGCAGAGGTTCAGGCAGCCACCGAAATTGCCCTGACCAAGCTGGATGTGCTCAGCTATATGGACAGAATCCCGGTATGCACGGCATACAGGATTGGCAGCGAAAAGACCACTCTGTTTCCTTTTCCCGCTGTGCTTGAAGACGCCGCTCCCGTCATCGACTATATGGACGGCTGGAAGTGCGATATCTCCGGCGTGCGCAAATGGGAGGATCTTCCCCGTGCCGCGCAGGAATATGTGCTGTTCATCGAGAAAGCTATTGGATGCCCGATTACCTATGTATCTGTCGGCCCTGAGCGCGACAGCATCATCATCAGAAAGCAGGAAAACGCATGAATACAGACCGTTACGAATCACCGCTCTCCTCCCGCTATGCATCTGAGTACATGCTCCATCTCTTTTCTTCCGACATGCGCTATCAGACATGGCGCAAGCTCTGGATTGCACTCGCCAAAGCGGAGCGCGCACTCGGTCTGCCTGTTTCCGCCAGCCAAATTGCGGATCTTGAAGCGCATGTCACCGATATTGATTATGACTGTGTGCGCCAGCGCGAAAAGGAAGTCCGCCATGATGTGATGGCGCATATCTATGCATACGGAAAAGCTGCGCCGTCCGCCGGTGGAATCATTCATCTTGGCGCGACCAGCTGCTATGTGACCGACAATGCCGATCTGATCCTTTATCGCGACGGCCTGCGCCATCTGCGCAGTGAACTGCTCAAGGTCATTGCCAATCTGGCAGACTTTGCCGGCCGCTATAAAGCGCTGCCGACGCTCGGCTATACGCATTACCAGCCCGCGCAGCTGGTCACCGTCGGAAAACGCGCCTGTCTGTGGATGCAGGACTTCGTTTCCGATCTGGAAGAGCTCGACTTCGTTCTCGCTTCCATCCCCTTCCTCGGCTGCCGCGGTACAACCGGCACAGAAGCCAGCTTTATGGAGCTGTTTGACGGGGATACACAGAAAATCGATGAGATGAACCGGATGATCGCCTCCGAATTCGGCTTTGACCGCTGCTTTGATGTTTGCGGTCAGACCTATCCGCGCAAGATGGACAGCCGCATTCTGAACGTCCTCTCTTCGATCGCACAGAGCTGCTATCGCATGGCCAATGACATCCGCCTGCTTCAGCATGACCGGCAGATTGAAGAGCCGTTTGAAAAGAATCAGATCGGTTCATCTGCAATGGCCTACAAGCGCAATCCCATGCGCAGCGAACGCATCTGTTCGTTGGCCCGATATTTGATGGCCGATGCGATGAATGCGCCGATGACAGCCTCCACGCAGTGGATGGAACGCACGCTGGACGATTCTGCCAATCGCCGCATCTCCATGCCGGAAGGCTTCCTGTGCGCCGACGCCATCCTGCGTCTTGCGCAGAATGTGACCGACGGTCTGCATGTCAACGAAAAGATCATCAAAAAGACCGTTATGGAATACATGCCCTTTATGGCTACTGAGAACCTGATGATGGAAGCTGTCAGGCGCGGTGGAGATCGTCAGCAGCTGCACGAAATCATCCGCAGATGCTCCATGGAAGCGACCGCCAGAATCAAAGAAGGCGAAAGCTGCGATCTTCTTGCCCGCCTCGCTGGCGAAGAAGCCTTCGGACTGACCGAAACGGAAATGCAGAATCTGCTGACGCCTTCTCATTATATCGGCAGGTGCCAGCAGCAGGTCGAAATCTATCTGGATAAGATCAGACCGATCATCTCCAGTGTGGACAGAGACAACGCGGAGATTAATCTCTGATTCACAGATACCGGCATGCTGCCGGCGGCATCACCGACAAACTGCTGTAAATCCCGCTGCTTGGCGGGCGAGGCCGACGCTCTTCAAAAAAACACATAACAAATGAATTCATGCAGCTATGGCTTGAAAGGAAACCTTCAGGTGCACAGCTGCTTTTCTATTGCTGCAGAAAGCCAGAGTATTGTATTGAACTCGTCTATCCATGCACCAGAGATTCGTCTGAATGAGTATCTTTTTTGATGTTCTTGATATCACAATTCATACTTCTTAAACAAAATTCAGATGGATAAGGATTTGATGGATTAGGATTTTCTGCATGAGTATTGGGTACATACGTATTTGGGGAATACGTACTTGTTCCTTGAGTATTTAATTGCATTGGATTTTCCAACGCAGGCTTTTCCTGCGCAGGACAATCCGATGCTGGCAGCTGCGGGCGTTCATAGATCACGTATTCATTGCCGCGCAGCTTTCCCCGCTCGTCCCGTACCCTGTGCCGCATCACATATCCGGCCTGCTCAAGCTCCCTGATTCCCTCCCGGATCGCGTCGATGCCCTCGCGATTGATCCTCGCCAGCCCCTTGAGCGTGAAATCCCAATCATCCGGCAGCGAGAGCATGACGGACAGCAGCCCCTTGGCCTTGAGCGTCAGATTCCTGTTTTTCAGGTGATGGTTTGCCATAACCGTGTAATCCCTCGTTTTCTCCACGCGGAAAACCGCCACGCTGGTTTCCCCCTTTCCTCACGGATACAAAAAAACGCCCATGCAGGGCGTTACCGCTCCTGCATCTGCTGGCGTCGTTTGTACCAGCTTTCAAGGAGCTTGATGATTTGGTTTTCCATCTGCGCGGGCGTCCATGACTTGGGGAAGTATTTTGACAGCTTCTCGCTCGATAGCGTCACGCGATCCAGATCGCTTTTCTTTTCCTCCGACATGATCGCGCGCATCACGTCGATGGACAAGCGCCCTTCCTGACTGAACTTCTTCAGGCGCTGTGCCTGAGAAAGCGAAGGCGTCGCCTGTTCGCTGTCCATAGCGTCCAGGAGTTCCGTCTGCTCGTCCTGCGTGAGATACGACAGTTCCACGGCAGGATTGAACGCGATCTTGCGATTATCGACCATATCCAGCAGTTCAGGAATCAGGTTGGTGAGACGAATGAATCTGAATATTTGATTCTTGCTTTCGCCAATTTGTTGAGCCATAAGCTCACTTGAAGTCGTTCCCAAAGAATTATTCCCAACTTGGGAATAATTTCCCTTGCTCGGCCTTCCGGCTTGTCTTTTCATGGCATCCAGCTTCATCTTGTACGCAAATGCTCTCTCGCTTGGAAGAAGCGTCTCGCGCTGAATGTTGCTGTCAACCATGATGATCGTCGCTGCATCGTCATCCAGATCACGGACAATCACCGGCATTGTGTCAAGTCCGGCGATTTCACATCCGCGCTTTCGCCTGTGACCGGCGACAATCTCATAACCGCCTTCTTCCCGTGGACGGACAATGGCAGGAACAAGAACCCCGTATTCCCGGATGCTCTCAGCCGTATCTGCCATTCTCTCATCGTCCTGCACCTTGAAGGGATGATTTCTGAACGGATGAAGCTGCGAAAGCGGAATCTCTGTAACCTTCTCGCGCCGCTCGTCTGCCCTGCTTTCCTCCGTCGAGAAGATTTCATCGTAAGAAGTCAGACTTAGCTTTCTGCCGCTGCTTTTCAATCTTGAGCACCTCCTTCGTAAGATCGTGATACGCAGCCGCAACCTTTCCCTTGGGATCGTGCGCAAAGATGCTCTTGCCTTCCGCACTGATCTCCGAAGCACGAACGGAGTGAGGAATATCCGTTCCAAAGACTTTTACTCTGCTGCCGTATGTCTCACGCAGCAGACCGCTGATTTCCTTGGCGTAGTTCGTCCGGCTGTCCACCATCGTCAGCAGGATGCCGTCGATCTTGAGCTTCGGATTGAGCTGCCGCTGTACACGCGATACTGTGTGCAGAAGCTGTTCAAGGCCCTTCGCCGGAAGATACTGCGCCTGAACAGGAATCAGGACGCTGCTTGCTGCCGCCAGCGCGTTGATCGTGAGCATCCCCAGCGATGGCATACAATCGATCAGGATGTAGTCGTACTGCCTTTTCAGCGGTTCAAGCGCCTGCTTGAGAATCGTCTCTCTGCTCATGGCATTGACCAACGATACCTCCAGACCAGAAAGCTCGATGCTCGACGGAAGAATGTCCACCTTCTCCCAATGCTGAAGAATGGCGTCCTGTACGTTCACCGGCTGATCCATCATAGCTGCGCCCATGACATCCGAAAGCGTCATAGGCAGTTGATCCGGCTTCGGGAATCCAAGGCTGATCGTGAGGCTGGCCTGCGGATCGCTGTCAATCAGCAGCACCTTCTTTCCTTCCTGCGCCAAACCGATTCCCAAGTTGGCACAGGTTGTTGTCTTGCCGACGCCGCCCTTCTGGTTGGCGATGGCGATGATATTTGCATTCATATGATCACTCCTGATCGTGATAAAATAGCAATAAAAAAAGCGCCCAAAGCACATTGGACGCTGAAATTACATCTGGAAATTGAAAGCTGTTGAGTGACCAACGGCTTCGAAACTGCTAATGGATTGCTAATTGGAGGGTGTTAAATTAGCAAATACGGGGTATAACAGGAAGGTACAAAAAAACAGGAAGAACGGCTGGAAACCATTGATTTATAAGGGTTTTTAAGCACTTGCAGGACATGGCAGCACCCTATAGAAAAGCCGGCACGGTTTGCTCCGACTCCAAAGGCCGCTGGTTCGAATCCAGTCGGGTACACCATGCATTCAGCTCCGATTTCTCCATGAGATCGGGGTTTTTCTTTTGCCTTTTCTGCCGCACCGCCAAAGGATATCTCATAAGCTGCACGAAATAATACATAGATAAAACACGCATCATCACACAGCA
>JAFSCW010000082.1 GCA_017436605.1 Clostridia bacterium
GACAGATCCATCCGGTCGCCGATGCATTTGCCGTTATTGACGACGTTGTAGTGGGTCAGCATAACCCCCTTGGGGAAGCCGGTCGTGCCGGAGGTGTACTGCATGTTGCACACGTCGTCCGGCCTGACACGAGCCGCCATACGGTGCAGCTCTTCGGGCGCGACGAGCTCCGCGCGCTCCATCGCCTCGTCGAAGGTCAGGCAGCCCGGCTGCTTGAAGCCGACGGTGATGACGTTGCGCAGGAACGGCAGGCGCTTGCAGTGCAGCGGCTTGCCCGGCGTGGCCGACGCGATCTCCGGGCAGATCTCGTTGATGATCTGCCTGTAGTTGGAATCCAGACAGGACTCGATCATAATCAGCGTATGCGTATCCGACTGGCGCAGCAGGTAATCCGCTTCGTGGATCTTATAGGCGGTATTGACCGTCACCAGCACCGCGCCGATTTTGGTCGTCGCCCAGAAGGCGATGTACCACGCAGGCACATTCGTCGCCCAGATCGACACCTTCATGCCGGCCTTGACGCCCAGGGAAATCAGCGCCCGGGCAAAGTTATCCACATCCTCGCGGAACTCTTCGTATGTGCGGACGTAATCCAGCGTCGTATACTTGAACGCATACTGATCCGGGAATTCCTCGACCATGCGGTCGAGCACCTGCGAAAACGTCAGGTTGATCAGCTCGTCCTTCTTCCAGACATACTGGCCCGTGCCGTCGTGATTCGGATAGAGCGCTTTTTTCTTGCCGCGCGTCTTTTCGAAGCGGCTCATGTAGTTCACAAAATGCGGGAAGATGACCTCGTAATCCGGCAGATCCGCCATCCAGTCAACCTTCCATTCGAGCGAAATGAAGCCGTCATAATCGATCGAGGACAGCGCGCGCATCATATCCGCGACGGGCAGCGTGCCCTCGCCGATGAGGTTATAGGTATCCTTGTCGTCGGAGTCGCGCAGGTGCACATGCTTGACATACGCGCCGAGGTTGCGGATTGTGGCGTCCGCGCTCTCGCCGAAGTCGCGGTACGGGTGATGCATATCCCACAGCGCCGCCAGCTGATCGCAGGCAAAGTCGTCCATCAGCGCGCGCAGACGCGCCGTGTTGGCGTAGATGCCGCTCGTCTTGATCAGGATCGTAACGCCGGCCGCCTCCGCATCGCCGATCAGCTCGCCAAGCCTGGCGCGGACCTGCTCCTCGCGATCGCCCAGCGCGACGACCGTCACATACGGCACCTGCATCTGCCTGGCAATCTGGATCAGATCCCTGAGCGCAGGGACAAAGTTCTCCTCGTCGGAGGACAGATCGCAGGAGGTATCGAAGCAGGGAATCGTGAGTCTCTTTTCCCTGAGTTGGCGGGCCGTAGCCGCCATGTTGTATTTATGGAAGGGCGCGCTGCGCTCCATCAGTTCAGGGAACTTCGGCAGATTATAGACCTCGACGCCGCCAAAGTCCATGCTCTGCGCGATTTCGATGCATTCATCCCAGCTCAGATGCGACCAGCCTCGGGTTGAAAAAGAAAGATTCATTACGCCTCAGCCTCCTCGTACGCAATCTTGTTGAGCGCGTTGATGTACGCCTGAATACTGGAACCCACGATGTCCGTGGAGGTACCGCGGCCGGAATACAGCTTGCCGCTGGAGCGGAGCTTGACGATCGTTTCGCCCATCGCCTCGCGGCCCTCGGTCACGGAGCGGATCTGGAAATCATCCAGCTCGTAATGGCAGCCGAGGATGTTCTCAATCGCCAGAAATGCCGCATCGACAGGGCCGTCGCCAAGGGCTACGCCCTCGAGCTTCTGACCGCTTTTCTCCAGCTGCATATGCGCCATGGACGAGGAGATGTTGCTCGCCGTGATGCTGTAGCTGCGCAGCACATAGGTCGAAGGCACCTGCATCGCAGCGGAAGCGACAATGGTATCCAGCTCACGGCTGGTGATCACTTCCCTGCGCGCAGCGATTTTCTTGAATGCCTCATAAACGCGCGCGCCGTCTTCCTCGCTGAGATCGTAGCCCAGCTTTTCAACAGCCTTCAGCACGGTGGTGATGTTGTCGTGGCTGGTCAGGGAAAGATCCTCCGCCATCTCCTGAACGCCGTTGTCAAAGGGCGAATTCTTGCTGCGGCTCGTCTCGCACATCCAGGCGATCTGCTTGACGATGCGGTTCATCTCCACCGTCCTCACGCCGCAGGACACGCCCCATACGTCGCCCTTGGCCGCCAGCAGGCGGGAAACATTGGACAGGGAAATCCGGTTGATCGGATAGGCGGCCGCCTTGATTTCCCGCACGCCATGCTTGATCGCCGCAATGGCGCAGGCGTCCGCCATGGCCAGCTCGTTCAGGCAGGAAATACCCAGCGTCACGTCCTTCAGCTCGGGCACATCCGCATACAGCGCGTCCACAAATTCGCCCAGTTCATCCGGGAGAATGCTGCCCGTCGCATCGCATACGGTGATGGTCTTCGCGCCCGCGCGAATGGCCGCGGAGATCGCGCTGTGGAGGAAGGCCTTGTCGCTGCGGGTCGCGTCGTCCGCGACAAACTCGACGTCCGCCGTCTTCATGCAGCAGGCCGCCACGGCGTCCTCAATCGCCTTGAGCATGGCTGCAGGCTTTTTGTTGAACAGGTATTCCATCTGCACCGTGCTCACAGACGCGCAGACCTGCAGCCGCGGATGCCGCGCCTCCCTGAGCGCGTTCCATGTCGCGTCAATGCTCTCCTGGGAAAGCTGAACCGGAACAGCGACGATGCTGTTTTTTACAGTCGAAGCAACAGATTTGATGCGCAGCGCATCGATCTTCGGCTGCGCAATGCCCTCCAGCTCGATCACGGAAACGCCTAGCTTATCCAATAGCTTCGGGATTTCGAGCTTCTCCTTGAAGGACAACGTGAATCCCTTGCCGGTCTGTTTCATGGTGATGTCGCTGATTCTGATCTGTTCCATTTTCACTGCACCTCTATTTTGATATAAAAAAGTCCTTGAAGCCTATTGCTCCAAGGACGAATCAACATTCGCGGTACCACCTTGCTTACAGCTGCCTCACGGCATACTGTCACTCTCGGGCTCAACATGAAGCCCACAGCCGATAACGGGGCGACCGTACTCCACTACGCAAATATACATTCTTCGCAGAGTCAACTCAGGAGTGAGACTGCTTGCTTTCTTCCGTACCGATTCGCACCAGACACCGGCTCTCTGAAACTTCCGAAAAGAAGCTTACTTCCATTATGGTCTTTCGCGGTTTTAAATTGGAAATAGTATAGCATAGCAACGTGCTGAAGTCAAACACAAATTTCACATTTATTCATCTTTTCTCCGTTCATACATTCAAAACATATTGCCCTGCATCGTCTTCCCCATATAGGCGCGCAAAACCCGGAATGAGTCCACTCATTCCGGGTTTCAAAGCGTCGGTTTTTGATTCAGGCTCAGGCGCTTTCCTCCTGCGCCTTCATCTTCGCCATTTCTTCTTCCTCCAGCACGCGATACGCCACCTTGCCCACCAGCGTCTTGGGCATCTCGCTGCGGAATTCGATATCGCTGGGCATGGCGTATTTGGCCACATGCCTGCGGCAGTGCTCGAGGATCGCCTGTTTGGTTTCCTCGCCCTCCGCCACGCCGGCCGCCAGCTTGACAAACGCCTTGACGCGCTGCATCCTGTAGGGATCCGGAACGCCGATCACGCAGCTCATCTGCACAAACTCGTGCGCATCGAGGATATTTTCAATCTGGGCAGGATAGACATTGTAGCCGGACGTGACGATCATGCGCTTGGCTCTGCCCCTGAAATAGACAAAGCCCTGCTCGTCCATTTTGCCCAGATCACCCGTATAGACCCAGGTCAGGCCATCGGCGTGCTCGCGCAGCGTCTGCGCCGTTTCATGCGGATGATGCATGTATTCCTTCATCACCGTCGGCCCGGCGAGCAGAATCTCGCCCTCCTCGCCGTAGGGCAGCTCCCTGTCCGTACCCGGCTCGACGATCTTGATATAGGTATCCGGGAACGGAAGACCGATGGATCCCGCCTTGTACATATGCGAAGGCGTCAGGCAGCAGGCCGTGACGGTCTCCGTCGTGCCGTAGCCCTCGCGCACCTGCACGGTCGCCTTATGATCATAGAGGAACTTGTCCAGCTTCTTTTTCAGCTCGATGGACAGGGAATCGCCGCCGGAGAACACGCCCTTCAGGCAGCTCAGATCGGCGCCGTCCATGTCGTTCAGGCGCAGCAGAGCTTCATAGAGCGTGGGCACGCCTGCGACGAAGTTGCAGCGCTTCTTTACCAGATCACGCGCATACGTCTTGGGCGTAAACCGCGGCACAAGCACGCAGCGGCCGCCCTGTGTGAGCATCGTATGGATGCACACGCCCAGACCAAATCCATGGAAGATCGGCATGGCCGCCAGCATCTTGTCGCCGGGGCGGAACATGGGATTCGCCGCGATCACCTGCTGGCCGAGCGCATTGAAGTTCTTATTGGTCAGCACGATGCCCTTCGTCGTGCCGGTGGTGCCGCCGGAATAGAGAATGACCGCAGGATCATCCGACTCCCGCTTCACCCTGTAATCATAGAAGCAGCAGCGGCTCAGGCGCATGAATTCCTTCCAGCGGATCACCGGCGCATCGCTGGGAATCCTGCGGATTTTCCTTCCCTCGGTGAGCATATAGCCCGCCTTGATCGGCTGCGCCAGCGCATCCCTGATCGAAGCGATGATGATATTGACCACCTTGGTATTTTTCCGCACGGCCTCGAACTTATGATAGAACTGATCAAGCGTGATGGCCGTGACGCTGCCCGACTCATTGAGGTAAAACTCGATCTCCTTTTCTGCGGAAAGCGGATGGATCATGTTGGCGATGCCGCCCACCAGATTCACCGCATAGAACAGGCAAATCGCCTGCGGGCAGTTTGGCATGGCGATGGTCACCTTATCGTTTTCGCGGATGCCGATCGTCCTGAGCGCCTTGGCGCAGATCTCCACGTCCTGCCAGAATTTCTTATAGGTCGTCGATTTGCCCATAAAGTCAAAGGCGATGGCATGGGGATACTTCTCTACAATGCTTTCAAGCGCCTCGCTCATCGATCCTTCGAAATAATCCAGATGCAGCGGTACGTCGCCCAGATGCTCCTTCCATGGCGTTTTCGCGGTAATCATTCGTAATCCACCTCATTTTCAAGCGGCAATTCGAGCAGCTCGGGATTCTCCAGCAGCTTCCTGAGCAGGCGGACGGTCTTTGAATAATAATAGCCGTCGGCAAGGCGCTCGTCGATCGTAAGGCCGATATCTACGCTCGGCTTCATGGTTACGCTGCCGTCATCGTTATAGAAGGGCCTGTTCTTGATTTCGCCGATGGCGCAGAACACGGAGGTCGTGCCCCAGTTGGTCAGGTGATGATAGCCCGCATGCAGCTTGACGGAGCCCAGATTGCTCAGCACGGCGGAGGAATAATACGGATCACCCTTGATCAGCGCATACGGCACCCAGCCGTGGCGGTCCAGGAAGCGCAGCAGAGCGCCCAGAAGATTGAGCACAAGACGAGGCGCCTTGCTCACCAGATCCACGCTCTTCATGCCGTCGTCGAGCTTATCGCTCCTGCAGAAGGAAACCTGACGATAGATTTCATCGTGGATCGTATCAATCGTATCGCTGCCCTTGGAATGGATGATCGCCAGCGCCTCCGCGCCGTTATCGGAAAAAATCTTCTTGACCGTAAAGGCGGCAGACACCTCATTGCGCTGGTACATCGCCTGGTTGGCGATAAACCGGTTCATCTTCGGCCGCAGCGTGATGGTCTTGAGCATCGCCGTGATCATGACCTGAAAAAGGTTGTACCTGTATTCCGGATCGGACGCATTCTTCTTTTCCAGATAGGCGTTCACATGGGTGAGATCAATGCGCTCAGAAATAAACGCCTCGTTGTCGCAGCGGTTGGGATACATCAGCGGCATGACAATATGCATCGGGTGGATGTTTCGCAGAAGGACCCCGTCTTTTCGATCGCCGAATTTCTTTTTCATATGCTTCTCCCTTTCAGGGTATTTGCAGGTTTTGAAATGACCGGTCTGCACGCAAACCAGCAGTTTATATATTATCATTTGTTTTTAAAGTTTACAAGCCGGTCAGTCCACATTCTCCAAACCTTTTCCTAATTCGTGAAATATGCCGTAAATGAATCCGGCAGAGCGTCCGCGCTGCGCAAAAAAACGATACCCCGCGCGGCCGGTTTCCATCAGGCTTGTCGCCAGGCCTGAAAGCGCCTTCTCCGGGAAGTATCGTTTATTCTCTTCAATTCAGTCCGGCCGCTCTGCGGTCTGTCTTCCGCAGCCGCCGATCCCGCCGCATCAGATGCCGTCCAGCTTGTCCTTTTTCCTCTGCATGCGGATCCTTCTGCGCTCCTCGCCATGCGCCCAGGCCAGATGCTCGTCTTCCGTCTTGAGAATCAGCCGCGGCACGCGCACGGGATTGTCATTTTCATCCAGCGCAACCATCATGAAATGCGCATTGTTGATTCTGCGTTGCTCGCCCTGCTGGTTTTCCACATAGGTATCCACGCATACCTCCATCGAGGAGGAGCCCACCCATGTCAGCTTTCCCTTGATGACGACCATTTCATTCTGATACGCGCCATGCAGGAACGTCAGATTATCCACGGACGCGGTGGTCACGTTGCACATGGAATGTCTCTTGGCGACGATGCCCGCCACCTCGTCGATCCACTGCATCAGGATACCGCCGAAGAGACGGTTGGCGCCATTGAGATGATTGGGCCGCACAATACGAACGGTTTCTACCCGCGATTCATCCACGGTTTTCGCTTCGACCATCATGCTATCACCTTCTCCTTTTTCTATAATAGGTCACCTGTTCCACTATAGCACCCGCAGGCCCTTTTTTCAATCGCAATCCGCAAAAAGCAGCCGGCGGCAAAAGCCGTCGGCTGCAGAATCGTTCAGATGTGCATATCAGGCATGATAGAGAACGAAGCACTCATAGGGCGCAAGGGTCATCGTACCCGAAATTTCTTCACGGCCGAGGTTCGTAAGCAGGCACTTCGCGCCCTCAAACTCCTCGGGCAGGGTAAACTGCGTCGCCTTGTCGGCGTAGTTGCATACGACCAGCAGACGCTCGTTTTCATATTCGCGCGTATAGGCGTACACCTGCGGATCGTCTTCCATGATCAGCTGATAACGGCCATAGGCGACGACGTCATACTGCTTGCGCAGCGCGATCAGCTTCTTATAATAGCTGAACACAGAATCCGGGTCATTCATCTGCGCCTTGGCGTTGATGGTCTTGTAGTTCGGATTGACGTTGATCCACGGCGTACCGGTGGTAAAGCCGGCGTTCTCGCTGTCGTCCCACTGCATGGGCGTACGCGCGTTATCGCGGCTCTTGAACACCAGACACGGCCAGAACTCTTCGTAGGCCGCTCGCCCGGAATCCACCCATTCATGGCATGCATTGATGCTCTCGATATCGCGGAACTCGCTCACGTCGGTGAACGGGTAATTGGTCATGCCCAGCTCCTGGCCCTGATAGATGTAGGGCGTGCCCTTCATCATATGCAGCATGGTCGCCAGCATCTTGGCGGACGCCTCGCGGAACGCCTCGCTGTCGTTGCCGAAATGAGACACCGCGCGCGGCTGATCATGGTTATCCAGGAAGAGCGAATTCCACGCCTTTCCTTCCAGATCATACTGCCATTTGGTCAGATTCTCGCGGACGAAGCCCACCGTCTCCGGCTCGTCCGTCCACTTGCCGAATTTGCGGTCCGATTCAACATGCTCAAACTGGAACACCATGCTCAGCTCGCTGCCGTCCACATTGGCATATTTCGCCGCCTCTTCAACCGTAACGCCCGCGGTTTCGCCGACGGTCAGCAGATCGTATTTGGAGAGCACGCGGCGGTTCATTTCCTTCAGATATTCATGGACATGCGGGCCGTGCGTGGTGTATGCGCTGTGATTGCCATAGATCGCGCCCGGCGCCTTCGGGCCGTCCGGGAGACCGGGAACCTTGGAAATCAGGCTGATGACGTCCATACGGAAGCCGTCGATGCCCTTTTCGCACCACCACGTCATCATATCGAACACGGCGTCGCGAACCTTGGGGTTATCCCAGTTCAGATCCGGCTGCTGCGGCGTAAACAGGTGCAGATAATACTGGCCGGTCGCCTCGTCCAGCGTCCACGCCGGGCCGCCGAACCATGCGCCCCAGTTGTTCGGCCTGCTGCCATCCTCCTTCGGATCGCGCCAGATATAGAAATCACGGTACGGATTGTCCTTGCTCTTGCGGCTTTCGATGAACCACTTGTGCTCAAATGACGAATGGTTGACCACCAGATCCATGACGATGCGGATGCCGCGCGCATGCGCGCCGGCCAGCATCTCGTCAAAATCTTCCATGGTGCCGAATTCTTCCATGATCGCCTGATAATCGCTGATGTCATAGCCATTATCGTAATTCGGGGATTGATACACCGGGGAAAGCCAGATCACGTCGATGCCCAATTCCTTGAGATAATCCAGCCTGCTGGTGATGCCTCTGATATCGCCCACGCCGTCTCCGTCGCTGTCCATAAAGCTGCGCGGATAAATCTGATAGACAACCGCCTCTTTCCACCATGCCTTCTGCATGCATATCCCTCCTCAGAATGCTCAGAATATTTCTCGTTATGCATGTATTATACTTGAAGTACCCGCTTCCTTCAAGAGTCTCCTCCTTAAATTTATCAGCTTTACATCATATTCTTTGGGGCACACAACCACTTCCTCCAATAAAATCACTCGTATTCTATCAAAAAGTATTGAACACAGTCGTACAGGCATGATATAATCAGGAATAGATAATCGACAATAGATAATTGGAAACAGGTAACCTCGAATAGCGATCAGCCTGTTTTTTATGTCCGGCAGCGGCTTTAAATTGGTTCTTACGCACAGAAAAGCGTAGAATAATAAATCAAAAGGAGATACCCACATGAAAAAGCTTCTCTCCATGGTCCTCGTGCTGGCGATGTGCCTGATGGCCACCAGCGCTCTGGCTGACATTGTGATCTGCCAGAACAAGGTCGAAATTACTGCTGCGATGCAGGAATACGCTGCGCTGTATTCCGAGAAGACCGGCGTTGACGTCAAGGTCATCACCGGCGGCGGCTCCTCCGACTACAACACCGTCCTCAAGGCTGAGATGCAGTCCGGCCGCGAGCCCGACATCTTCGTCATCGAAGGCCCGACCCATTACGATATGTGGGCTGACAAGATCGGCACCATGAACGACGCCGAGTGGACGAAGCACACCTCCGCTGCGTACCTCGTCGATGGCAACGTCGTCGGCTTCCCGGTCGCCGTTGAGGGCTACGGCCTGGCGTACAACGCTGACATCCTGGCCAAGGCTGGCATCGATCCGGCTACCCTGACCAACTTCGGCGCTTACAAGGCTGCCTTCGAGAAGATCGATTCCATGAAGGCCGAGCTGGGCCTCGACGCGGTCGTCTCCATGGTCGCCGGCACCGTTCCGGGCATGACCTGGGTTACCGGTCTGCACAACTTCAACGTCTACCTGACCGTCGGCAACGAGCGCAACGACACCACCTACATCGATCAGGTTCTCGCGGGCCAGGTCGACGAGGAGCGCTTCCATCAGTTCTGCCAGTACGTCGCGCTGATCTTCCAGTACAGCGATCCGGATATGCTGATCAACGGCACGCAGGACGCTCAGCTGGCCGCTTTTGCCAACGGCAAGACCGCCTTCTATCATCAGGGCAACTGGATGGATCCGAACATCGTCGCGCTGAATGTCGGCTTTGATATGGC
>JAFSCW010000083.1 GCA_017436605.1 Clostridia bacterium
CATCTTGTTGATGAAGGTGAAGATCGGGATGCCGCGCAGACGGCAGACCTTGAACAGCTTGATGGTCTGCGCCTCGACGCCCTTGGCGGCGTCGATCATCATCACAGCGCTGTCCGCTGCGACGAGCACGCGGTAGGTGTCCTCGGAGAAGTCCTGGTGGCCCGGGGTATCGAGGATGTTGATATGATAGCCGTCAAACTCGAACTGCATCGCAGAGGACGTGACGGAAATGCCGCGCTGCTTCTCGATTTCCATCCAGTCGCTGGTGGCATGCTTGTCGCTCTTGCGGGCCTTGACGGAGCCGGCGGTGCGGATCGCGCCCGAATAAAGCAGGAGCTTCTCGGTCATCGTCGTCTTACCGGCGTCCGGGTGAGAGATGATGGCAAACGTCCGGCGGCGGGCGACTTCGCCTGCGAGGGTGCCGGGCATAATGTTTTCAGGCATGGGTGATTTCCTCCTTGGGAATCTGTCGATTGAGAAGAAAAGAAACCGGCATGCTGCCGGCGGCGTCACAGACAAAGCGATGCAGGTCCTGCTGCTTTGCAGACGAGGCCGGAGCTGTACAGAAAGAATGCATAGCAAAAGCGCCTTATGCCGTTACGGCGGAGCGAAAACCGAAGAGAAGACCGTCATGCGCAGCCTCCTTTCCAATATGAACATGGCGCAAATCACGTATTTTAACAATTATACAGTATACCACAATACATGAGGATTGAAAAGAAAAAAGGTGCAGAAAAAACGAGAACGGATAAGGACAAAACGCAAAAAAGCGCGCCGCCGTGGGGCAGCGCACTTTTTGTGTGCATCAGGTGCGGAGCAGCCTTTGGCATAGCAAAATCATTTCTTTGCTTCCGGCGCTGTTTTCGATGATCAGCTCGCCGGGGCCATCGCTGAGGAGGCCTTCGGCTTCAAGCCTTCGCTTCGTTTGCCTCGCCGTGCCTGCGCCGCCGTCCAGCAGCGCTGTGTTTTCGCCAAGCAGCCTTTGGATTGCGGCTGCGGCAAAGGGATAATGCGTGCAGCCGAGCACGAGGGCGTCGAGCTTGCCTGCGTATGGCGAAAGGAGCGGACGCAGCAGCGCTTCGATCGCTTCGCCGTCCGTTTCTCCGCGCTCGATGAGCTCCGCCAGCCCCGGCGCGGGAATCTTATGAACCGTGCAGCTGTCTGTGAAGCGGTGCATCAGCGTGTCAAATTTCTCCTCGCGCAGCGTGACAGGCGTGGCCATCACGCCGATTTCGCCGCCGGGAAAGTGATCGGCGGCCACCTTGAGCGCGGGCTCGATGCCGATGATGATTCTGTCCGGATGGGCGGCGCGCAGTTCCCTGATGGCGGCGGCGGTTGCCGTGTTGCAGGCGACGACCAGCGCCTTGCAGCCGCGGGAAAAGAGATATTCGGCGGCCGCGAAGGTCAGGCGGCGGACTTCGTCAGTGGTTTTTGTGCCGTAGGGCGCGTTGGCGCTGTCGCCGAAATAGAGATACCGTTCATCCGGCATCAGCCGGATCAGCTCGCGCAGGACGCTGACGCCGCCCACGCCGGAGTCGAATACGGCGATATAATCGCTGGACATGCGATCGTCTCCCTTCAGGCTGACGTCATACCAGAATACTGTGCCGCATAAGCGGTTAAGGCATGCAGGGCGTCAGCGGTTTTCCCGCGGCAGCCATCTGGCGCGCAGGTAATAGATGGTAAAGAAAACGCTGCTCAGCGTCCAGGTGATGGGATAAGCCCAGGAGACGGAGGTCAGCACGGGACGGATTGTGGTGGCGAGGGTAACATAGGGCACGCGGATCAGGCACCAGCAGATGGCCATGCCCAGCATCGCAACGGTCGCTTTGCCCGCGCCGCGCAGCGTCGCCGCCATTGCGTGCGTATAGGCCGCGAGGAAGAAAAACGGCGTCGTGACCCGCTGGTGCATCACGCCGTAGGCGACGACCTCGGGATTGGAATCGAACAGCGCGATCAGCTGCGGAGAGAAGATGAAGATCGCCAGCGCGACGACTTGTGCAATACCGGCTGAACACAGCACGCCGACGCGCACGCCCTTCTTCACGCGGTCATACCGCTGCGCGCCCAGATTCTGGCCGATGAAGGTGGTCAGCGCCATGTTGAAGCACGTCACCGGCAGGAAGGCAAAGCCCTCGATGCGCGAATGTGCGCCGCAGCCGGCCATAGCCGCCGGGCCGAAGGCGTTGATGTTCGCCTGGACGACGACATTGGCAAACGAAATGATGCAGTTGGCGACGCCGGAGGGAACGCCGTTTTGCAGGATCTGCCGCAGCGACGGCAGATCAAAGCGGATTTTCCGGAGGCTGACGCGGTAATCGCGGTCGCTGTGCATGAGCCGATAGAGGCAAAGGAGCGTCGATACGACCTGCGAAATCGCCGTCGCCGCCGCGGCGGAGCCTACGCCCCAGCCGAAGCCGCCGATGAACAGAAGATCCAGCGCGATGTTGACGAGCGAGGAGACGATCAGATAATACAGCGGATGGCGGCTGTCGCCGACGGCCTGCAGGATGCCCATGCAGATGTTGTACATGACAAAGGCCATCGAGCCGTAAAAGTATGTCCGGAAATAGCTGATGGACATCGGCAGGACGCTTTCCGGCGTGCCCATCATCCGCAGCAGGATGGGCGTGAGCGACACGCCGACGCCTGTCAGCAGCAGGCCGACGACGAGGCCGGTCGCGATCATCGTGTGGATGGCCTTGTGCAGGCGGGCGATGTCCCGCGCGCCGTAATACCGGGAGATGACCACGCCGGCGCCCATCGCAAGGCCGTTGAAGAAGCCGACGAGCAGGAAGATCAGGTTGCTCGAGGAGCTCACAGCCGCCAGCGCCTCGCTGCCCAGAAAATTACCGACGATCAGCGAGTCTGCCGTATTATAGAGCTGCTGAAAGAGATTGCCCAGCAGCAGCGGCAGGGCGAAGGCGATCAGCTGGCGGGCGATCGGCCCTTCGGTCATCAGCGTCGATTTATCCGGCTGTACGTGGCGTCGCATGGTAATCCTCCCTTGAATATGATCATGCGCGGTCGTCGCATGGGGCATGAAAAATCACTGATATGCATTATACGCCTTTTGCGGACGGGATGCAATGCTGCAAAAGAGAAAAGCCGTGCGGAACGGCCGCACGGCAGAATACTCAGATTTTGAACGCGGAGAGGAAGGCTTTGCCCGCCTCAATGGAGGCGCTGACGCGCGCCGGGGCCGGGCCGCCGGGAACGTCGCGCAGATTCACGCAGGCCTGCATCGAACAGGCGGCGAAGACGTCATCCTCGAACAGCTCCGAGAATTCCTTGAGATCGCCAAGCGTCAGATCGAGGATGGCCTTGCTTTCCTTGACGCAGTGCAGAACGAGCCTGCCAATAACCGCGTGCGCGTCACGGAAGGGCATCCCCTTCTTGACGAGGTAATCCGCCGCGTCGGTCGCGTTGGTGAAGCCGCCGGCCGCGCCGCGCTCCATGTTTTCCTTGCGGAAGGTGCAGGTGGAGAGCATGGCGTTGAAGACGACGAGGGACTTGACGAGCGTATCGCGCGCGTCAAAGAGCGCCTCCTTGTCCTCCTGCATGTCCTTGTTGTAGGCGAGGGGAAGGCCCTTGAGCGTGGTGAGCAGGCCCTGCAGATCGCCGTATACGCGGCCGGTCTTGCCGCGGATCAGCTCGGCGACGTCGGGGTTTTTTTTCTGGGGCATGATGGAGGAGCCGGTCGCGTAGCCGTCGTCCATCTCCACGAACCTGAATTCGTGCGTATTCCAGAGGATCAGCTCCTCGCAGAAACGGGAAAGGTGCATCATGCACACCGAGGCGGCGTACAGGTAATCGCAGACGAAGTCGCGGTCGGATACGCCGTCGAGGCTGTTCTGGCTGATGGCGGCAAAGCCGAGCAGTTCACAGACGCGCTCGCGGTCAAGCGGATAGGTCGTGCCGGCAAGCGCGCCGGAGCCCAGCGGCATCACGTCGGCATGGGCGAAAACCTCCTTCATGCGCTGCATGTCGCGGGTGAACATCTGGAAATACGCCATTATGTGATGGCCCAGCGTCACCGGCTGCGCGCGCTGCAGGTGCGTATAGCCCGGCATGATCGTCTCCAGATTCTTTTCGGCGATGGCAATCAGCGTATCGCACAGCTCACCCATCAGGCCGGCGGCTTCCTTGGCGGCGTCCTTGACGTACATGCGGCAGTCCAGCGCGACCTGATCGTTGCGACTGCGGCCGGTATGCAGGCGCTTGCCCGCGTCGCCGATGCGCTCGATGAGCAGCTTTTCGACGTTCATATGGATATCTTCCGCGTCCAGCTCGAACTGCACCTTACCCGCAGCGACGTCGTCCATGATTTCCTTCAGGCCCGCGACGATCTTGTCCGCGTCCTCCTTGGGGATGATGCCCTGTTCGCCGAGCATGGTCGCATGTGCGATCGAGCCGGTGATATCCTGACGATACAGCCGCTGATCGAAGGTGATGGAGGAGTGGAAGTCGTCGACGAGCCCGTCGGTTTTCTTTTCGAAGCGTCCGCCCCAGAGTTTCATAAGCAAATCCTCCTAAACAAATCCTCCTGGATGATGAAAAAGAGGCTGCAAAACGAATCTCGCAGCCTCTTGAGCTTGTCCTTCGGGATGTGAGGCGCTGCCTCACCGCCCTGCTAAAGGGCTTTCCGATCGCCCGTTGGATTTTAAGGGCGACAGGGAATACGGATTACTTGTCCAGACCGGCCTTTTCCTTCATCATGGCCTGAACCTTGAGCGGCAGACCGAACAGGTTGATGAAGCCGGCGCTGTCCTTGTGGCTGTAGAGCTCGCCGGAATCGCCGAAGGTCGCGATGTCCTCCATGTACAGGCTGTACGGAGAGGTCACGCCCGCGCCGATGACATTGCCCTTGTAGAGCTTCACCTTGGAGGTGCCGGTCACATACTGCTGGGTGACGTCCACGAACGCGCTCATCGCCTCGCGCAGCGGGGTATACCACAGGCCGTTGTAGACCAGCTCGGCGAACTTCGGCGCCATCTGATCCTTATAGTGCGCGGTGTCGCGGTCGACGGTGATCTCCTCGAGGTTGCGGTGCGCCGCATAGAGGATGGTTCCGCCCGGGGTCTCGTATACGCCGCGGGACTTCATGCCCACCAGACGGTTCTCGACCATGTCGGCGACGCCCACGCCGTTGCGCCCGCCGATCTCATTGAGCTTGGCCAGCAGGGAAATGGCGTCCATCTTTTCGCCGTTGATCGCGACCGGAACGCCCTTTTCGAAATCAATGGAGACATACTCCGGAACGTCCGGCGCATCTTCCGGATACACACCCATGCACAGCAGATCGCGCGGCGGCTCGTTCGCCGGATCCTCGAGGTCGCAGCCCTCGTGGGAAAGATGCCAGAGGTTGCGGTCCATGGAGTAGGGACGGTCCTTCTTGACCGGAACCGGGATGCCGCGGGCCTCGGCGTATTCGATCTCTTCCTCGCGGGTTTTGATGTCCCACTCACGCCAGGGCGCGATGATCGGCATATCCGGCGCGAAGGCCTTGATCGCCAGCTCGAAGCGGACCTGGTCGTTGCCCTTGCCGGTGCAGCCGTGGCAGATCGCGTCGCAGTTTTCCATCTTCGCGATCTCGACCAGACGCTTGCCGATCAGCGGACGGGCGAAGGAGGTGCCCAGCAGGTACTTGCCCTCGTAAATGGCGCCGGCCTTCATGGTCGGCCAGATGAAATCCTCGACGAACTCCTTGCGCAGATCCTCGATGTAGAGCTTTTCCGCGCCGGTCTTCTTGGCCTTCTCGTGCAGCGGCTCGAGCTCATCGCCCTGGCCCACGTCGGCGGCGCAGCACACGACGGCGCAGCCGTAGTTTTCCTTGAGCCACGGAATGATGATGGACGTATCCAGTCCGCCGGAGTACGCCAGGAGCACGCGGTTATACTTCTTGTTGGCCATGGTAAAGTCCCTCCAAAGTGATTGCGCGGGCGGCTTCGCCCGGCAAGAATTT
Organism: Clostridia bacterium; assembly: GCA_017436605.1. Classification (GTDB taxonomy): domain Bacteria; phylum Bacillota; class Clostridia; order Christensenellales; family Aristaeellaceae; genus Ventricola. Next base: position 5,966 of record JAFSCW010000083.1, read on the forward strand.
GCTGTTACGAGTTGGTATTATACCGCAGGGCTCATAAAAATGCAAGAGGGTTTGCGAAGAAATTTGCATTTTTCCGCAATTTCTTTTCAAAACACGGGCAGGATGATGTAAAAATCGGTTCTGAAAGGAAAAAGACATGCAGAATGATGTATAAAAATGACGGGATCATGCATAAATGCAAAGCGTATGCAGCGATTGACAGGACATGCAAAATACGATAAACTAAATTGGTTACGGATTACTCGCTTATAAGAGGAAGAAACAGTTTGAGAATACTGGGTATTGACCCCGGCCTGGCGACAATGGGCTGGGGCGTAATCGAAACGGACGGATACCGGGAGCGCCTGATTCAATATGGGGCGATTATCACCTATCCGCGCGATACATTTCCTACGCGTCTGGCCTGCATTTATTCAGGCCTGAAGGGCCTTCTGGATACGTTCAAGCCCGACGAGATCGCCTTTGAGGAGCTGTTCTTTTCCAAGAACATCACCACGGGCATACAGGTTGCGGGCGCGCGCGGCGTTGCGCTGGCGGCATGCCAGAGCTATACCGACAGGCTCTATGAGTATACGCCGATGCAGATCAAACAGGCGATCACCGGCTATGGCAACGCTGAGAAAAGGCAGATGCAGCAGATGGTGCGCATGAGGCTGGGGCTGAGCGAAATCCCCAGGCCGGACGACGCCGCGGACGCCGTGGCCTGCGCCATTACCCATGCGCATGCGGGCGTGCGGCGCGATCAGTTCAGGATCGGTTAAGCAGGGCTGTATGGCTGATTGAGGCAGGACGCCGCGCGGCGAAGAGCTGCGCGAATGAGGGACAGGACATGATTGCATTTATCGAAGGCAAGGTTGTTGAGAAGAATCACGGCGAACTGATCATAAGCGCCGGCGGCGTGGGCTTTTCGCTGATGTGCTCCAATGCGACGATTGCCGCCGCGCCGGACGGCGATAAGATCTGGCGCTGCTATACCTATATGAATGTGCGCGAGGACGCGATGGAGCTTTTCGGCTTTGCGACCAAGCAGGAGCGCGAGATGTTCAGGCGGCTGACGAGCGTTACGGGCGTGGGCGCGAAGACCGCGCTGGGCCTGCTTTCCGCGCTGCCGCTGCGCGATCTGTCCATCGCCATCGTCACGGGCGATGTCAACGCGCTCTCCCGCGCGCCAGGCATCGGCAAGAAGACGGCGCAGCGCATCGTTCTGGAACTGAAGGACAAGGTGGAGCAGCAGGATGTTTCCCTGCCCAGGGGAGGGGAACCGGCTCCCGCCGCCATCCCGACGGGCGGCATCCAGCGCGAGGCGCAGGCGGCGCTTCAGGCGCTGGGCTATACCTCCGCCGAGGCGGCGCGCGCCGTCAACCTTGTGCGCGATCAGGCGGATACCGTTGACCGGCTCATCCTCGCTGCCATCCGGCAGATGAGCTCGCTGTAAGGAGGAAAAGTCGTGCTGCCGAAGGATCCGATTATGCTGCTGAGCTTTGTGAACATGAAGCTGCGCGATCGCTATGCATCTTTGGACGAGCTCTGCGAGGATATGGACGTATCCCGGGATGAGATTGTCGCTGCGCTTGCCCCGTTTGGCTATGCCTACGACGAGGCGGGCAACCGGTTCGCCTGATTCCGGGCGGCTGATGTATGCGGAATTCCATGTTTGAACGATGAAGACGAATGGGTGATATACGATGATGGATGAAGAACGCCTGGTGATGAGCGGCTTCCGCGCGGATGACGACGAGCAGGAAAGCAGCCTGCGCCCGAAAACGCTGCGCGATTACGTCGGCCAGCAGACGGTCAAGGACAGCCTGAACATCTACATCCAGGCTGCGCGCCAGAGGCGTGAGCCGCTGGATCATATCCTGCTTTACGGCCCGCCGGGTCTGGGCAAGACGACGCTGGCGAATATCGTCTCCAGCGAGATGGGCGCGAACATCCGCGTGACCAGCGGTCCGGCGATCGAGCGTCCGGGCGATCTGGTGGCGCTCGTGTCCAATCTTTCCCATGGCGACGTGCTGTTTATCGACGAAATTCACCGCCTGTCCCATGCGGTAGAGGAAGTACTCTATCCTGCGATGGAGGATTACGCGCTGGATATCGTGACCGGCAAGGGCGCCATGGCCAACAGCATCCGCATTCAGCTGCCTAAATTCACGCTCATCGGCGCGACGACGCGCGCGGGCTCTCTGTCCGCGCCGCTGCGCGACCGCTTCGGCATCATCTTCCGGCTCCAGATGTACACCACCGAGGAGCTCATGAAGATCGTCTATCACTCTGCGGGCGTGCTGGGCATTGCCGCGGACGACGAGGGCGTGCGCGAGATCGCGCGCCGCAGCCGCGGTACGCCGCGTATCGTCAATCGCCTGCTCAAGCGCGTGCGCGACTATGCGCAGGTGCGCGGCGACGGCGTGATTACCTACGAAATCGCGCGCGAGGCGCTGCGTCTGCTGGACGTCGACGATCTCGGACTCGACCGCACCGACCGCGCCATGCTGCATACGATGATGGTCAAGTTCGGCGGCAGGCCCGTGGGCCTGGATACGCTTGCCGCGACGACCGGCGAGGACGCCGTGACCATCGAGGACGTCATCGAGCCGTATCTGATGCAGCTGGGCTTCATCATGCGCACGCCGCGCGGCCGCATCTGCACGCAGGCGGCGTATGACCACATGAAGATCCCGATGCCGCAGGATGCGCGCTACGTCGTAAGGAGCGAAGGGCAGACGAGCCTGCTGGATTGACGCGACGGGGACGTTAGGGCTGCTGCCCGAGGGATTCCTCAGACGCCCGATTGCGCTTTGCGCATGAATAAAGAGAGATTGTAGAGAAAATGAAAACTTCTGATTTTAATTACGACCTGCCGGAGGAGCTGATCGCGCAGACGCCGGTTTATCCGCGCGATTCCAGCCGCCTGCTGGTCTATCACAGAAATACGAATACGATTGAACACAAGGTCTTTCACGATGTGATCGACTACCTGAATCCCGGTGACGTGCTGGTGGTCAACCAGACCCGCGTCATTCCCGCCCGCCTGTATGGCGTCAAGGAAGGGACGGGCGGCGCGATCGAGTTTCTGCTCCTTCGCCGGCTGAACCTCACCGACTGGGAAGTGATTCTCAAGCCCGGCAAAAAGGCCAAGCCCGGCGCGCGCTTCGTCTTCGGCGAGGGCGAATTGAAGGCCGAAATCCTTACGATCGCCGAGGACGGCGGACGCACCGTGCGCTTTGAATACGAGGGCGTATTCGAGGACGTGCTCGACCGCCTCGGCCAGATGCCGCTGCCGCCGTATATTCACGAGAAGCTGGAGGACAAAACCCGCTATCAGACGGTCTATGCGAAGATCGACGGCAGCGCCGCCGCGCCGACGGCCGGCCTGCATTTCACGCCCGAGTTGATGGAGCGCGTGAAGGCCAAGGGCATCGAGATCGTCCCGGTGCTTCTGCATGTGGGCCTGGGCACGTTCCGCCCCGTCAAGGAGGAGGACGTGTCCAACCATCATATGCACAGCGAGTATTACGAGGTCACGCCCGAACAGGCGGAGAAGATCAACGCTGCCCGCGCGCGCGGCGGCCGGGTTGTCTGCGTCGGTACGACGAGCGTCAGGACGCTGGAAACCGTCGCGACCGACGACGGCGTCGTCCATCCCGGCAGCGGCTTTACGCAGATTTTCATCACGCCGGGCGTGAAGATCAAGGCGGTCGATGCGCTGATCACCAATTTCCACCTGCCCCAGAGCACGCTGCTGATGCTCATCTCTGCGCTCATGGGCAGGGAAAATGCGCTCGCCGCGTATGAAGTCGCCGTCGGGGAGCGCTATCGCTTCTTCTCCTTCGGCGATGCGATGATGATCACCGACTGATCAGCCGGCGTCTGGCAGAAAATAACCCCATGACGAACGCAGTTCGTCAAAACTGACTCTCTTCAAGCCGCCGCGAAGCGGAGAAGGGAGTTTGAGGGATGAAGTCCCTCAAGCAGGTCCGGGCGGCAGCCCGGCGTAACCCCCGCCACTTGCGCGTGTACAGCGCTTTGTGAGAAAGGAAGATACTATGCCAAAGCCCGTAACGTTCGATCTCGTCAAGAAGGACGCGAAGACGCATGCCCGCCGCGGCGTCGTGCATACGCCCCATGGCGATATCCAGACGCCGATCTTCATGCCCGTGGGCACGCAGGCCACCGTCAAGGCCATGACCAGCCGCGAGCTCAAGGAGATCGGCTCCCAGATTATCCTCTCCAATACCTATCATCTGCATATCCGCCCCGGCGAGGAGCTTATCCGCGAAGCCGGCGGCCTGCATAAGTTCATGTCCTGGGATCGTCCGATCCTCACCGATTCCGGCGGATTCCAGGTCTTCTCCCTCGCCAGCCTGCGCAAGATTAAAGAGGAGGGCGTGCACTTCCGCAGCCACCTCGACGGCAGCAAGATGTTCATCGGCCCGGAAACCTCGATGGATATCCAGCAGGCGCTGGGCAGCGATATCGCGATGGCGTTTGACGTCTGCTCGCCCTATCCCTGCGATCATCGCACGGCGATGGAGGCTATGCACCGCACGCACCGCTGGGCGAAGCGCTGCAAGGAGCATCATACCCGCGAGGATCAGGCCGTGTTCGGCATCGTGCAGGGCGCGTTCTACGAGGATCTGCGCATCGAGAGCGCAAAGGTGCTCGCCGATATGGATTTCCCGGGCTATGGCATCGGCGGTCTGTCCGTCGGCGAGCCCAAGCCGATCATGTACGGCATGCTCGATGCGATCATGCCGTATATGCCGGAGCAGAAGCCGCGCTATCTGATGGGCGTGGGCAGCCCGGACTGTCTGGTCGAGGGCGTGTACCGCGGCGTGGATATGTTCGACTGCGTGCTGGCGACCCGCGTTGCCCGCAACGGCACCTGCTTCACCGATAACGGCCGGCTCGTCATCCGCAATGCGCAGTATGCGCGCGATTTCGGCCCGATCGAGGAGGGCTGCGACTGCTACGCCTGCCAGAACTATTCCCGCGCGTATATCCGCCATCTGCTCAAGGCCGGCGAGATCACCGGCGGCAGGCTGGCGACGATCCATAATCTGCGCTACCTGCTGCGCCTGATGGAGCGCATCCGCAAGGCGATCGACGAGGACCGATTCGAGGAATTCCGCCGCGATTTCTTCAATAAATACGATATGAGCCGCAATTTCTGATCGGTCAGTGGCTGGATTTTGCTTCCTGTGCTTGCAGTTTCTGCATAAACAGGGTATAATAGATAGGCTGTATTTTGCAATCTTTGAAAGGATGTGTCTTTTCCCATGAAGTTTTCTCTGCTGAACCTCCTGGCGGACGCGACCGCGACTGCGGCTGCCACCGGCGCCGATGCTGCCGTTGCCGAGGAGATGTCCACCGGCGCGATGATCGTCTACTATGCGATTCAGTTCCTGCCGATGATCCTGATCTTCGTGATCTTCTATTTCATGCTGATCCGTCCGCAGCGCAAGAAGGACAAGGAAGCCAAGAAGATGCTCGACAACCTGAAGGTCGGCGACCGCATCTGCACCATCGGCGGCATCTACGGCACCATCGTGCGCATCAAGGATCAGGTCCTGACCATCGAGGTCGGCGACGCGAAGACCCAGATGATGATCGCCCGCTGGGCCGTGCGCAACGTGGAGCAGCTCTCCGTCACCAACGACGCCGAGACCCTGATCTGATCGGTTCAGGCCTCGGACAATGAGGCCGAATGCGTGAAAATGAATAGAAATCCCCGCTTTGTCATAGGGTTGACCATGGCAAAGCGGGGATTTTTCTGTAAGCTGCTTGCACAGATGGATGAGGAGGACGGTATATGGACGGCAAAACGCAGGGGTTTATTCAGAAGAAGGAGCGCGGGCTGGATTCATTCAGGCGGTCGATGCGCCGCAGCGTCCGCCGCGGGAAGGGGAAAAGCGCGCTGGCGGCCGTGCTGCGCGGCGTGCTGCTCGGCGCGAGCATCACGGTGATCGCCATCGCTTTTTTTGCGCTGATTCTCAACTGGTGGGATGCGAGCGACCGGGCGATCACCGCGATCAATCAGGTCGTCAAGTTCGTCTCGATTCTCGCCGGCGTGGCCTCGGCGCTTGCGGGCGGCGGGGAGGGCGGCGCGCTGCGCGGATGCTGCGTGGGGCTTTTGTATATGGCGCTGGGTATCGTCTGCTATTGCCTGCTGATGGGGCAGAGCCCGCAGCTGACCGGCTATCTGGCCGATCTGGGTATGGGCGTGGCCAGCGGCGGTCTGTTCGGCATGATCCTCACGGCGCGCAGGGGAACGGCGTGATGCGCTGGCTTCCCGGTTTTCGCGGATCAAAAAAGCGCCTCCCACAAGGGAGGCGCTTTAATCTGCTTTGCAGCGTGCGCTTTTTACTCAGCGGTGTACGGCAGCAGCGCGATGGCACGGGCGCGCTTAATAGCCTCGGACAGCTGACGCTGATGCTTGGCGCAGTTGCCGCTCATACGGCGGGGCATGATCTTGCCGCGCTCGTTGATGTTGCGGCGCATACGGGAGTTCACGTCACGGAACTCCTTGTAGTCGATGTATTCGATCTTATCGACACAGAACGCACAAACCTTGCGGCGCGGCTTACGGCCGCGCGGACGGCGTGCTCCACGATCTTCAGCCATGGAAAGGTCTCCTTTCATCGCCGACTTTGCCGGCTTTCTTAAATCTCAGATGTCAATTAAAAGGGAAGTTCGTCGTCGTCCACCTGGGTGAATCCGCTGTCGGCGGGCGCATAGGCCGGAGCCTGAGCGCGCTGCATCGGGGCAGGGGAGACGGCGGCGTGATAATCACCGGAGGGAGCGCTGCCGGCATTTGCGGCGGAAAGGAACTCGACCTCGTCGGCGACGATATCGAATGCGCTGCGCTTGCTGCCGTCCTGCGCCTCATAGGTGCGCGTCTGGATGGAGCCGAACACGGCGACCTTCCTGCCCTTGGCCAGATAGCGGCCGCAGAGTTCGGCGAGCTGACGCCAGGCGACGATGTTGAAGAAATCGGTTTCCTGCTGACCGGTCTGCGCGTTCTTGAAGCGGCGGTTCACCGCGATGGAGAAGTTGCACACCGGGATGCCGGACTGAGTCGATCTCATCTCCGGGTCACGGGTCAGATTGCCAATCAAATAAACCTTATTCATACGCTCAATTTCCTCGTGTGGATCATCATTTCGTTTGGCTTACGCCTCGGCCTTCTCAGCCTCGGCAGCCTCTTCGACCGGCGCGACGCGAGCCGCACGCGGCTTCACGCTGCTCTTCTTCTCCAGCAGCTTGACGATCTGAGAACGGATGACGCTCTCGTTGATCTGCAGGTTACGGGTCAGCTCCTTCGGCAGCTCGGAAGCGGCGTTGAAACCGACGTAGACGTAGTAACCTTCGGTCTTGTAGTCGATGGCATAGGCCAGACGGCGCTTGCCCCACTCCTCAACCTTGACAACCTCACCGCCGTTGGCAGTGATGATACCGTTGAACTTCTCGATGAGCTCCTTACGGGCAGCCTCCTCGACGGCGGTATCGATGATGTAGATCAGTTCGTACTTATTCATGATCCTTTCACCTCCTTTTGGACTCTGGTTCCGCCATTTCTCAGGCGGAACAAGGATGTGCCAGTTATGTATATTAGCACAGGGTACAAGAAAAATCAAGCAGGAAAACAACATTTTTTCGGATTTTTTCTGGTATTTTTCATTTTCCTGCGGGCAGACTCATTTTGCTGAAAATGCTTGACGAAAAGAGGATATCAGGGTATAATCTTCCGGATACTTTTTTCTGAGAAAAACCTGTGTATATATAAAAGGAAGAAATCAAATGTTTGTCGATAAGGTTAAGATTACCGCCAAGGCCGGCAACGGCGGCAACGGCGCGGTTTCGTTTCATCGTGAGAAGTTCGTGCAGAACGGCGGTCCGGACGGCGGCGACGGCGGCAACGGCGGCAGTGTCATCCTTCTGGCGGACGAGAACATGCACACCCTGATGGACTTCCGCTATAAGCGCAAGTACACCGCGGATAACGGCGGCAACGGCTCGGCCCTTCTTTGCCGCGGCAAGAGTGGTCAGGATCTGATCATCAAGGTTCCGGTCGGCACGACTGTCCGCGATACGAAGACCGGCCGCCTCTGGGCGGATATGCACGAGGCCGGCCAGCGCCACGTCCTTCTCAAGGGCGGCAGGGGCGGCTGGGGCAATGCGCATTTCGCCACCCCGACCCGCCAGGCGCCGAATTTCGCCAAGCCGGGCCAGACGTGCGATATCGTCGAGTTCGAGCTGGAACTCAAGTCCATCGCGGACGTGGGCCTGGTCGGCTATCCGAACGTCGGCAAGTCCACGATTCTCTCCGTCGTCACGGCGGCGAAGCCGAAGATCGCGAATTATCACTTCACGACCCTCGCGCCCAACCTGGGCATCTGCCGTCAGTACGGCATGGACTTCGTCATGGCCGATATTCCGGGCCTTGTCGAGGGCGCCTGCGACGGCGTGGGTCTGGGCATCCAGTTCCTGCGCCATGTCGAGCGCACGCGCCTGCTGGTGCATGTCGTGGATATTGCCGGCAGCGAGGGACGCGATCCGATCGAGGATTTCGAGCATATCTGCGACGAGCTCGTCGGCTACGGCAATCTGGCCGAGCGGCCGCAGATCGTTGCGGCGAACAAAATGGATCTCCCGGGCGCGGAGGAAAACCTCGAACGCCTGCGCCGCCATCTGCGCGGCACGGATATCGAGGTCTATCCGGTTTCCGCGGCGACGCGCAAGGGCTTTGACGAGCTGATGGGCGCGATCGTCCGGATCCTGCCGACCCTGCCGGAAACGCTCGTCTTCGAGGAGGAGCCGGAGGTCGTCATGACGGAGGAAGAGCCGTTTACCGTCCGCAGAGAGGACGACTATTACATCGTCGAGGGCAAGGCGATGGAGCAGCTCATCGGTTCCATCAACTTCCAGGACAATCAGTCGCTCAACTACTTCCATCGTTCCCTGCGCAGCCGCGGCGTGATCGACGCCCTGCGCGCGGCCGGCGCGAAGGAAGGCGACACCGTCGTCATCTGCGACATGGAGTTCGACTTCGTCGAGTAAGCGGCCTGAGGCCGCCTGCATGACGCTTCGCCTTGCTTCTTAGGGAATCGTTCGCGCACAGGGCGCTCCGATTCCTTGCTTGGGTCGGCGGTGAAGCTTTGCGGTGCTGAAGCCGTTTTCTTCGGCTGTGGGTCTCAAAAACTACTATTACACAATATCATTCACATTCGTTCTTTTGAAACCGAAGGTTTCCAAAGGGCGATCGGAAAGCCCTTTGGTGGGGTTTGGGGCAAAGCCCCGAGAAAGGATATATCATGACGAGCAAGCAGCGCGCGTATCTGCGCGGATTGGCCAATACCATGGAGCCCATCATTCACGTGGGCAAGGACGGCGTGAACGAGAACATGATCAAGCAGCTCGGCGATGCGCTTGAGGCGCGCGAGCTGATCAAGGGCACGGTCCTTCAGAACTGCCCGCTTTCCGCCCGCGAGGCGATTGCGGAGCTGTGCGAGGGCGCGAATGCCGAGCCGGTGCAGTGCATCGGCAACCGCTTTGTGATCTACCGTGCCCGCGAGAAGGATCCCAAGATCGTCCTGCCGTAAAAAAGCATACAAAAGCAGCGTATTCCGGAATGGAGTACGCTGCTTTTTTCGTTGACGGGCGCGCGGGGTATGCTATAATGAACCTGACCGGAAGGGAGGGATGCGGATGACGCCTGCGGAACGGAAACGGCGGGCAGATCGGATACTGTACGAGCTGGGGCTGTATGACCGGCTGAAGGAAATCGGCAGGCCGCATGTTATCGGCAGTTATCGGATGGATATGATGGCCTGGAACGATCCGGATCTGGATATTGAAAACCGGGATATGTCCAAAGAAAAGCTCCATGATCTGACGGCTTACATCCTCAGGACGTTTTCTCCCTGCTGGTATGAGGCCAAAGAAGAGATAAACGACGAAGGAAAAACCGTCTGGTTCCATGGCTTTGAGGCTGTGGTGGATGGAGAACTCTGGAATTTCGATCTCTGGTTTTTCGATGAAGAAACGATCCAAAAGGCGGAGGCGTACTGCGACCGGACGGCGGCTCGCGCAGAGGCCATGCCCGGCAGCCGGGAGGCGATCATGCGCATCAAGGAAGAACTGATCGCCCGGGATCTGTACGGCTATGGGAAATACGCGAGCATGGATGTGTACAGGGCGGTGCTCGATCAGGGGATTCGAACCGCGGAGGACCTGCTGAAGCAGGATATCAGGCAGGGAAGCAGGATCTGAAACAGGCATGGGGGAGCGGTTTCTCGCCCTGGGTATATTCATGCGCCGCTCCGCGTGCTATAATATGGACAGGATTTGCGCGCAAAGGAGGAACTGGCGATGAGGAAATACAGTCAGGAGGAGATCGACCGGCTGATGCGCGGCAAGTGGTATTTCAATCCGGATGACAGCAACATCATCGTCAGAAGAAAGAACGGCTGGTATGCCTATGTACTGAATCTGGGCAATAAATGGGCGTGGGTTCTCATGGGCGCAGCAATCCTCGTCCTGACGGTGTACGCGGTGAATCAGGGAACAACACGATGACAGGAGGAAATGCATATGTGGGCAGTTTTTGCGGTGCTTTCTGCGGTGTTTGCCGCTGCGACGAGTATTCTGGCCAAAGTGGGCATTGAGGGCGTGAATTCCACGCTGGCGACGGCCATCCGCACGGTCGTCGTGCTTGCAATGAGCTGGGGCATGGTGTTTGTGATGAACGTTCAAAACGGAATCGGCGAGATCAGCCGCAGAAGCTGGCTGTTTCTGATTCTTTCCGGACTGGCGACCGGTGCGTCATGGCTGTGCTATTATCGGGCTCTGCAGCTGGGCGAGGCCTCGAAGGTTGTGCCGATTGATAAAATGAGCGTCGTGATCACGCTGGTGCTTGCTTTTATCTTCCTGCATGAGCAGTTCACGATCAAATCGTTCATCGGCGCTGCGCTCATTACCGCGGGCACGCTGATTATGGTTTTGTAAGAAGAAAGGAATGGCATGAGCGCATATACGGGCTATCTGATCCGGCGTACGCGCCTTGAGAAGAACCTTTCGCAGGAAGGGCTGGCGAAGGGGATTTGCGCGGCAAGCTACCTGAGTAAGATCGAGCAGGGGCTGGTTGAACCGGGTCAGGATATCATTGACCGGCTGTTTGAAGCGCTGGGAATCGGCTTTATCCGCGATCCTGAATTGGAAGCAGAAGCGCAGCGGCAGCTGGAGCAATACCTGTTTCTGGTCGAAGGCGACGAACCGGCGCCCCGCCAGGAAGCGTTCTTTGAAAGGCATGGAGAGCGCCTTGCCCGCAGCGAATTTGCGCTGTCCTATCTGGTGTTTCGTCTGATTTCGACCGCGCGGCTGGACAGCATGGACAGCACCTGCGCGCTGCTTGAGCAGATTGAGCCGTATGCGCATTGTCTGAATGTGCGGCTTCGTCAGTGGGTGCTGATCGTCAAGGCGGAGTATCAGGCACGCTGGGAGGACGAATGGGCGGCGCTGGAAGAGGCCGCACAGCTTGGCCGCAGCGCGCTGGTGATCTATAAGCAGGCGAAATGTGCATATCTGCGCGGCAAATACAGCCTGAGCGTTGAGTTGGCGGAGCAGGCGTATTCGCAGGCAGCATATGAAGGGAATGTCGCCACGATGATCTGGAGCAGCTTCCTGCTCGGCTGCTGCGCCTGCAACCGCCATGACATGGAGCTGGCGAAGCGGTATTATCAGCGGACGGCTGCGCTGACGCGGGGATACCGGATGGAGATGGACAGCTACATCAATTATAACCTCGGTTCCACCTATCTGGAAATGGGGGACGACGAAAATGCGCTTCGCTATCTGCAAAAGACGGAAGAAAAAGAAGGAGACATGATCCACAATACCCTGCTGCATCAGAAACTGACGATCGTCCTGTGCAGGACGGGCAACGCAGAAGCGGGGAGAGCGCATCTGCAAAGGGCGCGGATGCATTTTGACGGAACGGACTGGCAGAACAAAAAGCGCGTTCGTCTGATGGAACAGATGCTTCGCTTTGCAGCGCTGCTGACGCAGGAGGGCGCGCAGGAGAGTGAAGAATTTGAGCGTGTGACGCGTACGCTGTATGATGAAGCCGGGGATTATTACGGCTTCGGATTCAGGCGCTTTTATGGGCGTTACCTGATTGAAATCTACAAAAAGCAGCGCCGCTATAAGGAGGCGCTTTCCGTCCGGGAAGAAATGGAACGGATATATGTTCCTGAATAATGAATATAAAGCGGGTTAAAGACCTATTTTGAGTGAAGATTTTCTCAAAACAATGGGGTTTAATCCGCTTTATTGATATGCTATCCTTTTGGTAAGCCTTTGGCGGAAAACAGGAGGAAACGCATATGAACAAAAAGAAAACGCTCTGGACAAGGAATTTCACCATTATAACCCTCGGTACGATGATCAGTGCCGTCGGCGGCGTGGCGATGAATCTCGGCCTCAGTCTTGTGGTGTTCGATCAGACGCAGTCTACATGGTTCAGCGGCATATTCGCAGCAATCTCCATGCTGCCGGGTATAGCGCTGCCGGTTCTGCTCGGCCCGGTCATTGATCGCATGAACCGCAAGCACATCATCGCAGGACTGGATGCATTCAGCGGCATCTGGTATCTGGCTTTTCTGTGGTATATCCATCGCTGCGGTTTTGTCTATGGTGCGTATCTGCTCTTCAGCTTTGTGATCGGCTGCGTCGGCACGGTTTGCGATCTGACCTATCAGTGCCTGTATCCGGATCTGATTCCGGAGGGCTTTGCGCAGAAGGGATACGCGGTGTCCGGCGCGATCTATCCCCTGGCAACGACGGTGGTCACGCCACTGGCGGCGCTGGTTTATGGACAATGGGGCATTGAAAGCCTGTTTCTGGCGGAAGGCTGCCTGCTGCTGCTGGCCGCTGCATTTGAATCGCAGATCGACTATGCGCACGAGAAGAAACAGAATGCGCAAAGCTTTGCGCAGTATAAGGCGGATATGCTGGAGGGATTCCGGTATCTGAAGCGCGAGAAGGGAGTGCGCAGCATCTTCTGCTATATGACGGTGAGCGGCGCATCGGCAAACGGCGTGGGCATGATGGCGCTGGCGCATTTCCAGAGCTCCAGCGTGCTGACGACGGCGATGTACGGCCTGCTGACCTCTGCGGAGACGATTGGCCGTTTGATTGGCTCTGCCGTGCATTACCTATTCAGAATCCCGGAGGAGAAGCGCTATGCCCTGACTGTGCGGGTGTATATGATCTACGAGCTCTGTGACGGTCTGATGCTCTTCCTTTCGTATCCGTTGATGCTGGCGGCGCGCTTTTTGTGCGGCTTTCTCGGCTCGCAGACGGCGGCAATCCGCTCGGCGGCTGTGCAGAATTATCTGCCGGCCGATATGCGGGCGCGGGTGAACGGCCTGTTCAGCGTGCTGGTCAGTATCGGAATGATGCTGGTGCAGCTTGCCATGGGCGCGCTGGGGGAAATTATGCCGTATCGCTGGGCTGCGATACTGCTCGCGGCGTTTTCCCTTTTCATGATTTTCCTGGTGATTGTGCGCGGCAGGCAGCACGTCGAGCCGGTTTACAACAGAAAGGTATGAGCGGACACGCGGCCGATAAAAAAGGACGTGGGATTGAGAAGCCAAAATCCGGACATACAAAAAGCGCGCGCTTTCCCCGCCGGGGCGAGCGCGCGCTTGTCG
>JAFSCW010000084.1 GCA_017436605.1 Clostridia bacterium
TAAACTCGGCTGCCGCAATGCCGCTCAGCGCAAGGCGCTGCTTCGTAACCAGGTGACCAATCTGATCTGGTACGGCCGCATCGAAACCACCCTGGCTCGCGCCAAGGAAGTCCGCTCTATGGCGGAGCACCTGATCACCCTGGCGATCAAAGAGTGCGACAACAATGTTCAGGTCGAGAAGACCTTCAACAACGATAAGGGCCAGACTGTGACCGTTACCGTCCAGAATGACGCCCCGAGCAAGCTGCATGCCCGCCGTCAGATCATGGCGTACCTGTACAACGTGCAGGAAGCCAAGCAGGACGACGAGTCCAAGAGCGCTTATCGCGCCCGCACCAAGGACGTCAAGTATCCGTGCGTTGAGAAGCTCTTCCGCGAGATCGGCCCGAAGTACAAGGCCCGCAACGCGGAGAAGAACTGCGCCGGCGGCTATACCCGCATCATCAAGAAGGGCCCGCGCCGCGGCGACGCCGCCGAGATGGTCATTCTCGAGCTGGTGTAATTCCTTCGTATACGAAAGAAGCTGTTTCGCATTGCGGAGCAGCTTCTTTTCCAATTTCACCATCGCCGTATCAGGCGACTGGAGGGGAAAACCATGAACGACATGATCCTGATCCTCAATTACTCGGATGAGTATTCCATGCAGATTGCCCGGAGGCTGCGCGCAGAGCAGGTGTATGCCAAGGTTCTGCCCGGCGGCACAACGGCTGAGGAGGTCCGCAGCATGCAGCCGCGCGGCGTGATTCTCAGCGGCGAATCGGACGGCTGCGGGGGATGCTTCGACGCGGGGATTCTTGATCTGGATATTCCCGTGCTGGCCATCGGCCATGCGGCGCATCTGCTGCTGAGCGCGATGGGCGGCGCGAGCGCGGGCGAAGCGATCCGCGACCGCAAGGTTGCGATCCAATACGAAAAGAGCCTGCTGTTCACCGGCGTGGCGGATGGGGAACGCTACGTCGGCAGCGCGATGACGCTGATGCTGCCGGCCGATGTGAAGGTCATCGCGAGCGCGGGCGCCTGCACCATGGCCTTTGAAAGCGAAAGCCGCAGGCAGTATGGCGTGCAGTTCGAACTGGAGCGCAACGACCTCGAAGGCTCGGCGATGCTCAAGAACTTTGCGCGCGATATCTGCGGCTGCAGCGCATGGTGGTCGGTTGACGCCGCGCTGAGCATCGCGGAGCGCGCGCTTGGGAACGCGGCGCAGAGCGGGAGCACGGCCGTCTGCGCCGTCAGCGGCGGCGTGGATTCGACGGTTGCAGCGCTGCTGGCGCATCGCGCCTTCGGCGAGAAGATGATCGCGGTGTTTCTGGATACGGGCCTGATGCGCGCGGGCGAGGCG
The DNA here is from genome assembly GCA_017436605.1 of Clostridia bacterium. GTDB lineage: Bacteria > Bacillota > Clostridia > Christensenellales > Aristaeellaceae > Ventricola. The sequence goes on from JAFSCW010000084.1 coordinate 1,340, forward strand.
GAGTCCATCCGCGCCCGGTTTGAAGCGCTCGGCATCCCGCTGCGCTGCGTGGATCGTTCCGGCGAGATCCTGGATCATCTGGCGCATAAGCGCTCGACCGCAGAAAAGCAGGCAGTCGTTTCCGGCGTGCTGCATGAGGAGATGCTCCGCCAGAGCGCGGCGATCTCCGGGGACAAGCTGCTCGTGCTCGGCACGAACTACGACGATTTTCTGGAAACGGGCAGCAGCGCCGGCCAATGGACGCAGAGCGGCATGGCGACGGCGGAACCACTGATGGAGCTGCTCAAGGAAGAGATCCGCGAGATTGCGGTCCGGCTGGGCCTGGACGAGGCGTTTGCCTCGCGCAAGCCGTTCCCGGCGCTGGGTTTGGGCGCGCGTATACTGGGAGAAATCACAGCGGAGCGCCTGTTCGCCCTGCGCACGGCGGAGGAGATCTTCCATGAGGAGATCTGCGAAGCGGGACTGGAGCGCAAGCTCTACAAGTACTTCCCGATCCTCGCAGAGGGCGAGAGCGGCAGCGGGATGGAGATGATTCTCCTGCGCGCGGTGACCCTCTCCGGCAGCCAGCTGGTGCCTGCCCGCCTGCCGTATGATCTGGTGGAACGCACGGTTCAGCGGATCATGAACGACTGTCCGCAGATTGCGCGCGTGTTCTATGATCAGACGCCCACGCAGCTGGGCAGGGAAACCTTCTTCTGACGCCACATTCCCGCAGGGGCAAAGGACAGGCGGCGGCTTTTCAGATCATGCCTGCGCCCGGCTTATGCAGCCGGGCGCTTTTTGCTTTTGCCGGCCTGCGGCGCTGCCGGTTTGGTGTTCAGAATTTTATGCTGATAAAATTAGGAGTAGATGGAAGACATGCGGATGTGCTATAATAAACTGCTATTATATGTAAAGCAATACGGATGCACCCGAACGGACCGCATAACGGGTCCTTGGGGCGCTATCCGATCCTGATGAGGTGTCTTCCAATTATGAGAATCTATCATCCTGTCCGCGGCGTAGGCGGAGCGCTCAGGGAGAACAGTTTTGCCATCATCGATGACGCGGGCGTGGAAATCGGGCAGGGCGGACTGGAATACCGGGTGCTGAAGAAAATGCTGCCGGATCGCCCGCTGGATATCGAGATGAGCATGAACGCGCATCCCATGGCGAGCGATACGCTGTATGGGGCGCTTTGCGCGCGCGCAGAGAGCATCAAGGACGAACAGGGCGGCCTGCCCGCGCGGCTGTATACCCGCTGCGCGATCGACGACAGCGAGCGCCATGAGTATTTCACCCGCATGGGCTTTGATGATTACGACGGCGACGAGCTGTTCGTGCTGCATGTGCCGCAGGATATGTCCACCCGCCGCAGAAACTACAGCCCTGTGGGCACGAAGAGCATCGACGTGGACCTGCGCACGCGCACAAGGCGCGAGGAATTTCTGCTTGGGCTCAAGGAGTTCGGCTATGTCGAGCATGCCAGCGAATGGCTGGAGGAGCGCATGAAGGATCCGGTGTTCATCGCCCGGTCCATGTATTACGGCAGCGACTATGTCGGCGATATGCTCGTCACCGGCACGCAGAACGAGGCTGTTTTGGAGATGATCTGCGTCGAGCCGAAATGGCGCGGCCGCGGCGTCGCCAGCGCGATGATCGACGAGGCGCTCATGCAGCTGTCCTCCCAGCGCGTGCCGTATCTTCTTGCGCGCGCCGTGCGCCGCAACAAGAGCGCGATGCAGCTGTTCAAGCGCAGCGGCTTTGAATGGGTCCGTACGGAGTGCTATCTGCTCGGCCGCGATCTGTAAGCGGCGGCAGAGGCTTCTTTATGAAAAAACGCATGCGCCAAGCGGTATCGGCAGCGAATACGGACAAAAAGCCGGAAGGTTTTGTAAATTATACAAAATAAAGGGCATGTAAAAAGAAAAAACACAAAGCGAGGTTTACAGCCTCGCTTTGTTGTGTTAGAATGTTGCCCAATCAGGAAGGATAACAGCAGGAGGTTATAGAAATGAAGTATTCGGGCAGCTATGTAGCGATCGTCACCCCGTTCCACGAGGACGGCAGTGTAAATTTTGATAAGCTGAAGGAGCTCGTTCTGTGGCATCTTGAGCAGGGAACCGACGGCATCGTCGCCCTGGGCACGACCGGCGAATCGAGCACCATGAGCCACGAGGAGGACGACGACGTCGCCCGCTGCGTGATCGAGACGGTGAACGGCAGGATTCCGGTCATCTGCGGCGCGGGCTCCAACAGCACGCAGACGCAGCTGGAAAAGAGCCGGAAATACCACGACATGGGCGCGGACGGCCTGCTGCTGATCACCCCGTATTACAACAAGGCGAACGACGAGGGCATGTACCGCCATTTTGCGACGGTCGCCGATACGGTTGATACGCCGATCATTCTCTATAACGTGCCGGGCAGAACGGGCTGCTCCATTTCGCCTGCATGCTGCGCGCGCCTGGCGAAGCATCCCAACATCGCAGGCATCAAGGAAGCGAGCGGAAACATCAGCTACGCGGCGAAGATTGCGAAGCTGATCGGCGACGACTTCTGCATGCTTTCGGGCAACGACGACATGATCGTGCCGATGATGAGCCTGGGCGCCAGCGGCGTCATTTCCGTCTGGGCGAATATCTGCCCGAGGCAGAGCCATGATCTGGTGGCGGCGTATCAGGCAGGCGATATCCAAAGGGCCCGCGCGATTCAGCTCGAATACCTCGATCTGATCAACGCGCTGTTCTGCGAGGTGAACCCGATTCCCGTCAAGGAAGCGATGAACCAGCTGGGCATGAACGTGGGCGGTTATCGTCTGCCGCTGTGCGAGATTTCGGAAAGCGGGCGCGAGACGGTTCGCCGCGCGCTGGAGGTGCTCAGGTGAAAATCGCAGTTATCGGCAACGGCCGCATGGGCCGGATGATCGAAAGCGTTCTTGTAAACGACGCGGAGCTGGAGCTCGCGGGCTTTGTCGGCCCGGACGCGTATGATTCCCCGGAGCAGATTCCGGATGCGCAGGCGCTGATCGATTTTTCCTATCCGGGCAATCTGGAGATGACGCTGGCGGGCGCGGTCAATCGGAACCTGCCGCTGGTCATCGGCACGACGGGGCTTTCCGCCGGGCAGGGCGAGGCGATCCGCGAGGCGGCGAAAGCCATCCCCATCGTTTGGGCCAACAATTTTTCCACCGGCGTGACGGTGCTTGCGCGGCTTTGCCGCATGGCGGCCGAAGCGCTCGGCGAGGATTTTGATATCGAGATTACGGAGACGCACCACAATCAGAAGGAGGACGCGCCCAGCGGCACGGCAAAGCTCCTGCTTTCCTGCGTCGATCCGCACGGCGAATACGCCGTTATGAACGGACGCGAGGGCAGGCCGGGCAGGCGCGGGAGGGAAATCGGCATGCATGCGCTGCGCGGCGGCACGGTCGCCGGGGAGCACAGCGTGCATTTCTTCGGCCGCATGGAAGAAATCGAGCTGCGCCACAGGGCGGACAGCCGCGAGATCTTCGCGCGGGGCGCGCTGCGCGCGGTGAAATTCGCCGCGAAGGCGAAGCCCGGCCTTTATGATATGGAAGACGTGCTCTTTGGAGGAAAATAAACATGGACGCATACGAGATCATTGAAGCGATCCGCAGCGCGAAGAAGAAGACGCCGGTGAAGGCGTATGTGAAAAGCACAAATCCGCTCGCCTTTGAAAACTGCCATGTCTTCACGGGAAGCGACATGGTCGTCATCGGAGACTGGGCGGATATTGCGCCGGTCATCGAGGAAAACCGCGACGCGATCGAGGATATCGTCATCGAAAACGACCGCCGCAACAGCGCGCTGCCGCTGTTGGATATGAAGCACGTCGGCGCGCGCATCGAGCCGGGCGCGATCATCCGCGACAGGGTGGAGATCGGCGACGGCGCGGTCATCATGATGGGCGCGATCATCAACATCGGCGCGGTCATCGGCGAGGGCACGATGATCGACATGGGCGCCGTGCTGGGCGGACGCGCGATTGTCGGCAAAAACAGCCATGTCGGCGCGGGCGCTGTGCTTGCGGGCGTGGTCGAGCCGCCGAGCGCGAAGCCCGTCACTGTGGGCGATAACGTCATGATCGGCGCGAACGCCGTGATCATCGAGGGCGTTTCCGTGGGCGATAACGCGGTCGTTGCGGCGGGCGCGGTCGTCACGCAGGACGTCCCGGAGAATGCGGTCGTTGCGGGCGTTCCGGCGCGCGTGATCAAGATGAAGGACGAGAAGACAAACAGCAAGACGGCGCTCGTCGATGCGCTGAGGGAGCTGTAATCTGCATCTGGCATAAACAATCGAGGAAATCCGATGCATAAGAGAAGGAATGTTCTTGTGACAGGGCTGGTGGTTTTGCTGCTGGTCCTGTTTCTTGCGCCTGCGGCCGTATTCATGAAGCCGGAAAGCGAGGCGTTCAGCGATGCGGAGCACCTCATCGAGCCGATGCTGCGCCTGATGGCGGCTGCGCCGGCAAGCGCTGCGAATATCCCGGTGGAGCCGATGATCGACATCGAGGCGGCATGGGCGATCGAGGATACGCGCGAGGAGGCGTGGGAGCCGCTGGTTGCCGGCATGCGCAACGGAAGCGATGAGTTGGGCTTTGATGCGGAAAGCATCACGTTCTATTGCACGCTGGGCATGGAGCTGGGCGACAGCTGGCCGCAGATCGATCTCTTTGCCGAGGCGGCGGGCGGAGACGAAAACCTGCGCGTCGCATGGATCGACGACTACAGCTATGACTTTCCGGCGGATTCCATCCGAGACGGCTGGCGCTATGAGCTGCTGGCGTATACGGACACGCAGTATCAGTACATCGGCCTCGTGTTTACGGGTCTGCCGATCGTGCGGCTTGCCGTCGAGGCGGGCACGGAGATTGCGCAGGAGTATGTCCCGGCGTATCTGTCTTTGAGCGCCGCCGGATACGAGCCGGTACATTCCGGCGTATGGGTGCATACGCGCGGCGGCGGATACGACAAGGGACTGGACAAACACTCCTACCGTGTGGAATTCCACGAGCAGACGGGCGGACAGGACAAAAAGCGCAGTGTCGGGCTTCTGGGTATGGAGCCGGATACCGACTGGCTGCTGATTTCCAATGCGTCGGATGAGACCGGCATGCGCAACCACCTGAGCTGGGAGCTCTGGAACAGATGGAATCCGGACGGGGATGCGCCGGTGCTGCTTGAGAGCCGGATGGTCGAGGTCTTCGTCGGCGACGAATACAAGGGACTTTACCAGATCATGCAGCGCATCCGCGAGGAGGAGGAGATGATCCGCCTGGGCGGCAACCCGGATACGGATTACCTCTACAGGATCATCCGCGAGATGGGCATCGACTCGCGCCCGGTGCAGATGCGTGATCTGCGCTTTTACGAGCTGCGCCTGAAGCCGGAGGGCGTTTCGCAGAAGCGGCAGTTTGACAGGATTGAAAACTATGTGCTGCTCAATCAGGTCGATCCTGCGCTGGATGAGGAGACGTTTTCCGCGCTGGCGCAGGCCTGCGTGGATATTCCCGCGCTGATGAATTACTATGCCTTCTCGCAGGCGGCGGATCTGGGCTATGAGAACGTGGACAACAACGTCTATATCTGGGCTATCCGCGGGGAGGACGGCGCATACAGGTATCACCTGTCCCCCTGGGATATGGACAACGCCCTGCCCAACGGACAGGGAACGCCCGAGGAGCAGGCGGGGCTCAACCTGATGATGCGCATGCCGTATCAGATTCTGAATCTCGACGTGATGGGCAGCCGGGATATCTACTACGCGATCTGGGCGGAAAAGCGCGCGGACATCCTCACCGACGACGCGCTGTATCAGTGGTTTGACGCGTGGGAGACGTATATCAACGATTCCGGCGCGTACCTGCGCGAAACGGAAACATGGTGGGGCGGCGCGCGGGAACTGAATCTGCAGGGAATCTGTGCGAACATGATCGACAGCATGCACAACATGGACAGGCAGATGCGTGAGCTCTGGCCGGTTGAGGAAGACGGCATGCTGCCCTGACGGGAGAGACAAGATGAGCGAAAGAAAGCGGCAGAAAACGGATGGGACGCCGGACGTCGCCTACAGCCGGGAATACTACGCGCCGAAAAAGCGGACGGGCCTTTTTATCGCGCTCCTATTTTGCGTGCTGACGCCGGTCGCCTTCCTTTTTGCGTCGTGGACGCCCGAGCAGGACGCCGTCAGCACGCAGCTTGTGCTCTGGACGACGGGCGAGGAAGCGCGCGGAGAGGCCGTCGGCGGTCTCATGGACATCGAGGATGCCTGGGCGATTGAGGATGCCCGCGAAGAAGCGGCGGAGGCGCTGGTTGACCGGATGTTCAGCGGCGAAGCGATCCTCGGATATGACCGCGAGAGCAGGACGTTTTACTGCACGATCGGCGCGGGGCTGGCGGACTGGCCCGAAACGGCGCTGAGCGCCATGGGCGCGGAGGGCCTTCAGGTCGCGTGGATCGACGATTATACCTATGACTTTTGCGACGAGGCGGTCGCGGAAGGCTACCGCTACGAGCTGCTGGCGTATACGGATACGGAGTTTGAATACGTCGGCGTCGTCTTTACGGGTCTGCCGATCGTGACGCTGCATACGGACGAGGGCGCCGCGATTGTGTCGGATGAGGACGTCGGCGCGGATGTGCATATCGCCTCGGCGGAGCATGGCGCGCTGTATTCGCGCGCGCTTGTGCATAAGCGCGGCGGCGGCAGCTATGTCGGCATCCCGAAGGATTCCTATCGCGTGGAGTTCCGCGGGATCAACGCGCGGGGCAGCGAGGTGCGCATGGAGCGCGGCGTGCTGGATATGGAGGCGGACAGCGACTGGCTGCTCATTTCCAACGCCAGCGACGTCAGTGCCGTGCGCAATCACCTGTGCTGGCAGGCCTGGAAGGACTGGAGGCCGGAGCGGCAGTTTGCCGAGCTGGAGAGCCGGCTGGTCGAGGTCTTCCGCGGGGATGAATACATGGGCGTCTATCAGCTCATGCAGTATGTCAACCCGGAAAAGGAGCTCCGGCTGATGGGCGGCAATCCGGATACGGATACGCTGGTGCGCATGATCACCCTGGCCAACGCGGGCGACAGGCCGAGGCTCAACCGCGTCGACTGGGACAACCACGAGCTGGAACTGCGCTATGCGCCCAAAGGCATGCGCGCAGAGAAGGCGTTTGCGCTGTACGACGCCTTCAGCGACGTCGAAATCCTGCGGACGCAGGAGATGAGCGACGAGGAGTTTGCCGCGATCATCGAAACGCATTTTGACATGCAGGACATGATCGACTATTTCCTGTTCATCCAGATGTACGGCCTGACGGACAACGTCACCAACAACCTCTATATCTGGGCGCTGCGCGGGGAGGACGGCGTATACCGCTACCGGCTTTCTCCGTGGGATATGGACCAGAGCCTGGGCAGCGAGGAATCGCGGATCAATCCGGGCGAAATGGTCAGCTGGGAGATGAAGATGGTCAACCGGATGCTGGATATGAATCTGAACGGCTGCCGGGATCTGATGTGGGACATGTTCTATGAAAAGCGCGGAAGCGTGCTTTCGGACGATGCGATCTACCAGTGGCTGATCGGCGTGGAAGAGGAGATCAACGCGACGGGCGCCTACCTGCGCGAGAGCGGGAAATGGCGCGGCGGCGAGCAGGCGCTGGATCTGGGCGAAATGCGCGTGAAGGTCATGGAATTCCAGCGCGTGTTCGAAAGCAGCGCGCTGTGGTTCTGGCCGCCGGAGGATGCGCAGGAAACGTCCTGAACGGACAGAAGACGAAACAAACAGGAGAACGTGATGGAGGAAGCGCATGAAGAGGCTGAGCCTTGCCGCGGGTATGGCGGCGATGATGCTTGTGATGGCTGCGGTGGTGGTGTTTGCCTCGCCGTATGCGCCGGTGGTTCAGCCCTGCCGGGATATCGAGGAAATCTGGGCGATCGAGGACGCACGCACGGAAAGCGATACGCCGCTGGTGACGCGGCTTGAATATGGCGGCGCCGCGCTGGCGTATGATTACGCCGAGGATACGTTTTACTGCGCGCTCGATCTGGATGCGCTGGAGGGCTGGCCCGAGATTCACCTGACCGCGCCGGATGCGCCGGGCGTGTCGCTGTGCTTTGTGGACGATTATACCTATGACTGGGCTTCGGACGCTGTGCGCGAGGGCTATCCTTATCAGATTATCGCCTATACGAATACGGAATTCTGCTATCTGCAGGTGGTCTTTACCGGCCTGCCCATTGTGTCAATCCGCGCGGACGGCGATCTCAGGCCGCACGAGGACGCCCCGGTCAGGCTCGAGATGAGCTGGGACGGAACGATGGGCATCAGCACCTATGCCCGTGCGCATAAGCGCGGCGATACGACGCTGCGCACCAAGGAAAAGCACGGCATCAAGGTCGAATACACGCGCGGCTCGAACGGAAAAAAGAAAATGCAGGTGGACACGCCTGTGCTCGGGACGACGGATGAATTCATCCTGATCGCCGGCGCGATGGACCAGCTGCTCATCCGCGACAGGCTGAGCTGGGACATGTGGAGCGAGCTCGTCGATGATGACGAGCCCTTCGGCGAGCGGGAGACGGCCTATGTCGAGGTCTTCGTCAACGACCGGTATCAGGGCGTGTACCTGATGATGAAGCCGTTTGACTATGCGCGGGAGATGAACCTGCGCCATCCCGATGCCGCTGCGCGCGATGCGATCTACCGCCTGGCAGGCGGCACCGTCCATGAATTCGACCGGCCGATCGCGCAGGACCATCGGGGCTATTATTACGAGCAGCACTATGCGCCGGAGGGCGCCGTGCCCTTTGAAGCGCTTGCGCCGTATTATGATCTGCTGGAAACCCGGAGCAATGCGGAATTCTCCGGCAAGGCGATGCGGTATCTGGATCTGGATTCGGTGATCCGCTATGCGCTGTTCGTGCAGGCCTGCGGCCTTTGCGACAACGAGCACAATAACCTCTACATCTGGTCGCATCAGACGGAAAACGGCCCGCAGTATGTCTTTGCGCCGTGGGATCTGGACGTGTCCTGGGGACTGAACGACGAAGAAAACTCCGACGTCTGGTATCCCTTCCCGCTGTTTGACCGCCTGATTGAGCTGGACTGCGGCGGCGTTGTCCGTGACCGCGTGCGCGAGATCTGGGAGGATATGCGCGCGACGGCATTCAACGAAGAGGAGCTGGGCGGACGGATTGAGCATTACAACCATGTGCTGGGCGATTCCGGCGCATTCTACCGCGACGCGATGCGCTGGGGGCGGCCGAATTCGTATCCGGATGGATACAGCACCTATGCGTATGGCGTGGCGCGGTTTGAGATGATGGACCGCAGGATTGAGGAATTCACAGGAGAAGCGCTCAAAGGCCGTCAGCTCGAGCTGGCCGGCTATACGACGTTTGACAGGGCTCCCCTCGAGGAGGCCATGCAGGGCGAGGGCGCGCTGTAATACCATCGACGGAGGCATATTGTGAAGAGATTAAACATGCTGCTTTTCATGCTGTCGCTGGCGGCTGTCATCGTGGCGGTGGTGTACTGGGCGTCTCCGTATGCGCCGGTGATTGAGCCTGCGGGCGATATCGAGGCGCTGTGGGACATTGAGGACACGCGGGAGGAAAGCTGGGATCCGCTGGTCACGAAGCTGGAAAACAACGGCGTGCCGATGGGCTATGATGCGGCGCTCAATACGTTCTATTGCCCGCTGGGGCTGGGGAACGGCGATGCATGGCCGGAAATTCACCTGACCGCGCCGGATGCGCCGGACGTCAGGATGATCTTTTCCGACGACTATACCTATGACTGGTGCTCGGATGCGATCCGCGATGCGTACGCCTATGAGGTCATGGCGTATACGGATACGCAGTACGCGTATTTCTACATCGTCTTTACGGCGCTGCCGCAGGTCATGATCACCTCCGCGCAGGAGATCACGACCGAGGATTCCCCGATCGGGATCGAAATGGCGGCCTACGGCGAGGAGGCGCTGCGGACTACGGGACGCATCCACCTGCGCGGCGCGTCGACGCTGCTGTTTGACAAGCGCGGCTATAAGATGGAATTCACGCGCGAACGGAACGGAAGCGCGAAGAAGATCGAACAGAGCGCGCCGGGCTTCGGCCTGGCGGACGACATCGCCCTGCTGCCCTGCTGGCATGACGATTCGAAGATCCGCGACAAGCTGAACTGGGATCTGCATGCGGAGCTTTACGAGGACGACGAGAGCTTCGGCGCGCGCACGGCGGAATACGCGGAGGTTTTCCTCAACGACGAATACGTCGGTCTGTATCTGATGGTTGAGCCGGTGGATGTGCCGGAGGAAATCGCCCTCAGCGGCGAAGACCGGCTGATGACCGACAGCGTCTACAGGACGGCGGCGCTGAATTTCTCCCGGGACCGCGAATACCTCAGCCATCCCAAGCGCGGCAACGCGGGCTATGAGCTGTATTACGCGCCGCAGGGCGCGCAGAAGTTCGCCGGACTGGACGCGTATATCGACCTGATGAAGGAAGAGGACGACGAGGAATTCGCGCGCAAGGCGCTCGCGTGCATGGATATGGATTCCCTGCTCGATCATCTTCTGTTCGTGCAGGGCGCGGGCATCGCGGATAATTTCTTCAACAACATGTATATCTGGGCGCATCCGACGCAGGACGGCACGACGTATAAATTCTCCTGCTGGGATCTGGACATGGCCTGGGGCTTTGAAAAGGACGAAATCGGCGAGGAATTCGAAAACTGGCTGTATTTCCCGATCGCCGACAGGATGATCAACCTCGACGTGGGCGGCATCCGGCAAAAGCTCTACGACAGATGGCAGGAGATGCGCGCGACGATCTTCTGCGAGGAGCGTCTGGAGGAGCGGATTACGCGCTATCAGGAGCTGATTGGCGACTCCGGCGCGCTGATGCGGGACGCGGAGAAATGGCAGACCGGCGTGGGCTATCCGGACGGATACGATATCATCACGTTTGCGGGTCTGCGCTGGCCGCTCCTTGACCGCGCGATCGAGCTGATTGCGACAAACGGCGGCGAGCCGGTGGAATTCCTGACGTCGTCGCACTATATGGGCATCAAGGGCGGTACGATGCGCATCGCGCTGGGCGAACAGACGGAGGAGTAAGCGATGCAGAGGCTGAAGCTGTTTGCGGCGATGCTCGGATGCTTGGCGGTGCTTGCGGGCACCGTCTTCTTCCTTTCGCCGTATGCGCCGGTGGTGGAGCCGGTGATGGAAATCGAGGCGGTGTGGGCGATCGAGGACGCGCGCACGGAGAGCGGCGGGCCGCTGGTGACGTATCTTGAAAACGGCGGCGCGCCGCTGGGCTACGACGCGGCGGAGAATACGTTTTACTGCACGCTGGGCCTTGGGCAGGGCGAAGGCTGGCCGGAGATCCACCTGACGGCGCCGGGCGCGAAGGGGGCAAGGCTCGTCTTCGTGGACGACTACAGCTACGACTGGTGCGCCGACGCGATTCGGGAGGGCTATGCCTACCAGATTCTCTGCTACACCGACACGGAATTTTCCTACGCGCAGATCGTATTCACCGGCCTGCCGATTGTTACGCTGCATGCGCAGGAGGAGATCGGCGAAGCCGACACGCAGGTGGAGGTTTCCGTCAGCAGTTTCGGGCATGCGCCGGTGGTTGGTCGGACACGTGTCCACAGACGCGGCGGCGGCTCGCTGAATGCCGAAAAAGCAGGCTACCGGGTCGAGTTTGTGCGGTCGGATGAGGGAGGAAGGAATCTGGTCGATCTGCCCGGACTTGGCCTGAGGGATGACATGATTCTCGGCGGCATGGTGACGGATGAGCTGCTCATGCGGGACCGGCTGTGCTGGACGATCTATGGCGAGATGCTCGGAACGGAATACGACGGCGGCTTTGATGCGCGAAAAACAGCGTACGCTGAGCTGTTTCTCAACGACGAATACCGCGGTGTTTATCTGATGATGGAGCCAATGAACGCGGAGGACGAACTGCGGAAGGCGGGGGATTCACATCTTCTGACCGACAGCGTATACCGCTCCGTGCGCGTATGGTTTCTGGATGAGCGGCCTGTGCTGCAGAATCCTGTCAAGGAGAATTCCTTGTTTGAGCTGCGGTACGCGCCCGGGAACGCCGATCCGTTTGCCGGCATCGCAGACTATGTGGACCTGCTGACCGAGGAGGACGACGAGGTTTTCTGCAGGAAGGTCTCCGAGCGCATGGACGCCGGGAGCGTGGCGCGCTACGGGCTGCTGGAGCAGGCGGCGGCGCTGGCCGATAACGTCAACAACAACCTGTACTTCTGGTACAGGAAGACGCCGGAGGGCATGAAGTATTTCCTGGTTCCGTGGGATATGGATATGTCCTGGGGACAGAAGAATGAACACCTTGGCGACAGCTTTCAGAACTGGCTGGATTATCCGCTGCTGGATCGAATTGTGGCGCTTAATGCAGGCGGCACCGCGGATCTGATGGTCGAATATTGGAAGCAGTGGCGCGGGAGTATCTTTTCGCAGGAGCATATCGAGCGGCTGGTCAGCGACTTTCAGCATGAGCTGACCGCTTCCGGCGCGCTGTGGCGCAATACGGAGCGCTGGGAGCTCGAGGCGAGCGATGTGGGTGCTGCGGAAATCATTTCGTTTGCTGAGCAGCGGTTTATGGCAATTGACCGCGCAATGGAACAGATTGAAAACAGCGATGGCAGAATTCCGCCGTTCCTTGCGGATATCGGCAAGGGGCTGGAAAGCTATCCGATGTACGAACCGGACGAAGCTGGCGGGGACGAATAAAAGGACACAGAGAAAGGACGGTGCGGGGATGAGAGCGGACAGATGGAATATGTTTGGCAGCATTCTGGCGCTGTCCTTTTTGCTTGCTGCCGTGGTGCTTACTGCCTCTCCGTATGCGCCGGTGGTGGAGCCGGTGATGGAGATCGAGGCGGTGTGGGCGATCGAGGACGCGCGCACGGAGAGCGGCGGGCCGCTGGTGACGTATCTTGAAAACGGCGGCGCGCCGCTGGGCTACGACGCAGAGGAGAACACGTTTTACTGCACGCTGGGCCTTAATCAGGGCGAAGGCTGGCCGGAGATCCACCTGACGGCGCCAGGCGCGAAGGGCGCAAGGCTCGTCTTCGTGGACGATTACAGCTACGACTACTGCGCCGACGCGATTCGGGAGGGCTATGCCTATCAGATTCTCTGCTACACCGACACGGAATTTTCCTACACGCAGATCGTATTCACCGGCTTGCCGATCGTTCTGATGCAGACCGAGACTGCGCAGATCGGTTACGAGGATACGGCGGCGCAGGTTGCGCTGAGCACGTATGAGGGGGCTTCGGCCGTCGGCGCGCGGGTGCATCTGCGCGGCGCGGGCAGCCGCTTCAGCGAGAAGAAGAGCTACAAGATCGACTTTGTGCATGGACAGAGCGGCGCATATGCCCAGGCGCCCGGCCTGGGGCTGACGGACGACGTCATCCTGCTGGCGGGCGTCATGGATGAATCGCTGATCCGCGACCGGCTCAGCTGGGCCGTGTACGCGATGATGGCGGATGAAAGCGAAAGCTACGGCCCGCGCGATACGCAGTATGTGGAGCTGTTTGTCAACGATCGCTATGCGGGCGCGTACCTGATGATGGAGCCGGTCGACGACGGCGAGGAGCTGCAAAAGCGCGGCGCCGATGCGCCGATGCGCAGCAGCGTATACCGCACGGCGCAGATTGACTACGCGGGCGAGCGGGCGTATGTGCCCAACGCCATGCGCGAGGGCTCGATCTATGAGCTCTACCATGCGCCGGACACGGCGAATCCCTTTGCCGCGCTGGAGGATTATCTGGCGCTGGAGCGGATGCCGCAGGGCGCGCAGCATGACGAGGCGTTCAGGCGGCTGGCCGAATCGTGTGTCGATGTGGAATCGATGATGCGGTATTATCTGCTCGTTCAGGCGGGCGGCATGAGCGACAATGTGTTCAACAACATGTACATCGTCGCGCAGCAGGAGAAGGGAAGCGCCCGCTGCAGCTTTGCGCCGTGGGATATGGACCTGACCTGGGGCCGCTTTAAGGACGCGGAGACGGGCGAAATCTACAACGGGCTGTTCTCCTTCCCGGTGGCCGAGCGGATGCTCCATACGGACGCAGGCGGCGCGCGGGGAATCCTTGCGGCGCTCTGGACGCGCATGCGCGAGGAGATTTTCAACCAGGAGAACATGCAGGCGATGGTCGACGGGATCGTGGCCGAGCTGACGGATTCGGGCGCATACGTGCGCGATGCGCTGCGCTGGCGCGGGGACGCCTATCAGGCGGACGGGTCGGAAATCCTGCAGTTTGCCGCGATGCGCTTTGAGGCGCTCGACAGGGAATTCGCCGCATACGGTCAGGCGGATGGGACATGAAAAATGCGCAGAAAAAATTTAACATTTACGAAATAAAAGCGATTTTTCCAGTTGACAGAAGGCTTTTGAAATGGTATGATGACTGTGTTTGCTGTGCAGGTTTCCGTAGAGAAGGTATGCACAGAGGACGACGAAAGGAAGTATAGATTTTATGCATCAAGCTCTTGCCGACGTTGACCGACGGGTAGTCGGAACCAAGCAGCTCCTGCGCGCGCTGGACGAGGGAAAGATTGCCCACGCCTTTATCGCAAAAGACGCAGATCTGCTCATTACCAAGCGCGTTTCTGACCGCTGCTACGCCATGAACATCCCCTGCACGCAGGTGGAGAGCATGGAAAAGCTCGGACACGCGTGCGGCATCGACGTAAAGGCAGCGGCGGCCGGCCTGCTCAAATAAAGCACGGCGCGGCGCAACCTGTAAACCGGCGGCCACCGGCATGCCGGCTCTTTTGGCGCGGATACGCGCCGAAAGCTTCCCTTTGATATGGCCCCTCAAAAGCGGGTTCATATAGATGTATCAGCAAGAAGTGTTCCAAGATTTTTTGAAAGAAACATAGGAGGTGCTTCCATGCCTACGATCAACCAGTTGATCCGCAACGGAAGAAAAGCGATCGCTGCAAAGCCGACCGCCCCTATCCTGCAGAAGTGCCCGCAGAAGCGCGGCGTCTGCCTCTCCGTTAAGACCACCACGCCGAAGAAGCCGAACTCCGCGCTCCGTAAGATCGCCCGTGTTCGCCTGACCAACGGCGTCGAAGGTACCTGCTACATCCCGGGCATCGGCCACAACCTGCAGGAGCACTCCGTCGTGCTCATCCGCGGCGGCCGTGTTCGCGACCTGCCGGGCGTTCGTTACCACATCATCCGTGGCGCGCTCGACGCCGCCGGCGTGGCCAAGCGTATGCAGGCCCGCTCCAAGTACGGCGCGAAGCGCCCGAAGAAGTAATTCTCAAAGAGCTCATTCTTTAAGAATCCTTCGGGATAGCGAATTATGAGTGGCGCCCTCCCAGTATCGGAGGTGTCGTCGGCCCGCGAGGGTGGCCGGTCGCGAAGCAGAGAAGACCCCGGCGTGTTGGAACAGCGCCGAGGAAGGCTCTGCGGGCAGGACCGTGTGCTAGATCCGCAAAGAATACGCTGCTTTTGCTGAGGCGGCGGTGATGCGGCCGAGCGGACCATGCTGCAAAAAAACCGGAACGGACATATTTTTCACCGTTCCCGACAATGCTCAGGAGGTAAACCCATGCCGAGACGTGGTTTTGTACCGAAGCGCGAAGTGCTGCCGGATCCGGTATACGGCACCACTGTCGTGACCAAGCTGATCAATCAGATCATGCTCGATGGCAAGCGCGGTATCGCGCAGTCCGTCTGCTATGACGCGTTCGAAATGCTGGCCAACAAGACCGGCAAGGACGCGATGGAAGTTTTCAACGCGGGCCTGCAGAACATTCTGCCGAGCCTGGAGGTTAAGGCCCGCCGCGTCGGCGGTGCGACCTATCAGGTCCCGATCGAGATCCGCCCGGAGCGCCGCCAGACCCTGGCCCTGCGCTGGCTGGTCGATTTCTCCCGCAAGCGCGGCGAGAAGACCATGGCGGAGCGCCTGTGCGGCGAGATCATCGACGCCAGCAACAACACCGGCGCCGCTGTCAAGCGTAAGGAAGAAATGCATCGTATGGCCGAGGCCAACAAGGCTTTCGCGCACTATCGCTGGTAATTTCTTGTGTGTGGCTGCGGCGGCATGACGCCGCCGCGGCTTAGACAAAAAGGAGTATTTGAACATGGCCAGAACCCATGAACTGAACATGGTTCGCAACATCGGCATCATGGCTCACATCGACGCCGGCAAGACGACCACGACCGAGCGTATTCTGTTCTACACGGGCAAGAATCGCAAGATCGGTGAGACCCATGAAGGCAGCGCGACCATGGACTGGATGGCTCAGGAGCAGGAGCGCGGCATCACCATTACTTCCGCCGCCACCACCTGCTACTGGAAGGGCCATCGCCTGAATATCATCGACACCCCCGGCCACGTCGACTTTACCGTCGAGGTCGAGCGCTCCCTGCGCGTTCTGGACGGCGCTGTTGCCGTTTTCTGCGCGAAGGGCGGTGTTGAGCCGCAGTCTGAGACCGTTTGGCGTCAGGCTGAGCACTACAAGGTTCCGCGTATGGTGTACGTCAACAAGATGGATATCATGGGCGCGAACTTCTACCGCGTGGTGGACATGCTGCACGAGCGTCTGCATGCCAATGCGCATCCGGTTCAGCTGCCGATCGGCGCTGAGTCCAGCTTCCGCGGCATCGTTGACCTGCTGACCATGAAGGCCGAGGTCTACTATGACGATCTGGGCAAGGATTACCGCGAAGAGGAAATCCCGGCCGAGATGATGGAAGATGCTCAGCTCTACCGCGAGCAGCTGATCGAGGCCCTGGCCGACGTCGACGACGTCATCATGGAGAAGTACATGGAAGGCGAGGAGCCGACCATCGAAGAGATGCGCGCCGCCATCCGCAAGGGCACCATCGAGTGCAAGTTCTTCGCTGTGCAGTGCGGTACCTCTTACCGCAACAAGGGCGTTCAGCTGATGCTGGACAACCTCATCGCGTACATGCCGTCTCCGGTCGACATCCCGCCGGTTAAGGGCTTCGACCCGAAGACCGACGCCGAGCTGACCCGCGAGGCGAGCGACGACGCTCCGTTCTCTGCGCTGGCGTTCAAGATCATGACCGACCCGTTCGTCGGCAAGCTGTCCTTCGTGCGCGTGTATTCCGGCCAGATCACTTCCGGTTCCTACGTCTACAACTCCACCAAGGGCAAGCGCGAGCGCCTCGGCCGTCTGCTGCAGATGCACGCGAACTCCCGTGAGGAGATCGACGAGATCCGCACCGGCGATATCTGCGGCGTTGTCGGCTTCAAGGACACCACCACCGGTGACTCCCTGTGCGACGACAAGAACCAGATCATCCTCGAGAAGATGGAGTTCCCGGATCCGGTTATCCAGGTCGCCATCGAGCCGAAGACCAAGGCTGGCCAGGAGAAGATGATCCTCGCCCTGCTGCGTCTGGCGGAAGAGGACCCGACCTTCAAGACCTACACCAACCAGGAAACCGGCCAGACCATCATCGCGGGCATGGGCGAGCTCCATCTGGAGATCATCGTCGACCGCCTGCTGCGTGAGTTCAAGGTCGAAGCGTCCGTCGGCGCTCCGCAGGTTTCCTATCGTGAGACCATCCGCAAGGCCGCCAAGGCCGAGGGCCGCTATGTCCGCCAGACCGGTGGTAACGGCCAGTATGGTCACTGCTGGATCGAGATTTCTCCGGTCGAGCCGGGCGAGGGCTATTCCTTCGCCAACGACACCGTCGGCGGCTCTATCCCGAAGGAGTTCATCGCCCCGATCGACGCCGGTATCAAGGAAGCTGCCAAGAGCGGCCCGCTGGGCGGCTACGAGGTCGTGGACTTCCACGTTTCCTGCTTCGA